>CAJQND010000090.1 GCA_905479595.1 uncultured Hyphomicrobiales bacterium | reverse complement strand
ACATCACGAATATGGCGCTGGACGGTTATTTCGTGCTCGGGCTTGGCATGACCTCTGACGGGGTGGCGCTGGGAACTGTGGGGGCGTCGGTCATCGCGGCGGCTGGTGGTTTTTGGGCCGTGCATCACGAGTTAAAATCGCGCGGTGGATCCTGGGACTGGCAGCGCATTGTTGACCCTGTACGGCTCAAACGCACGATTTCGGTCAATGCCGATATAATGGTTCGGTCTTTGGCTCTGGTCTTCGCGTTCTCGTGGTTCACGGCGCAAGGGGCCAAGGCCGGCGACATTGTGCTTGCAGCGAACGCCGTGTTGATGAACCTGGTGATGGTTGGAACGTTCCTGATAGACGGCTTTGCATTTTCCGCAGAAACCCTGATTGGGCAGGCGGTCGGTGCGCGCAGCATTGAACGGTTCAAAACATCCGTCCGGCTTTCCACTCTTTGGGCTTATGGGGTGGCGGCAATTGTGTCGCTCATCACCTATGCAACAGGCGATATGCTGATTGACATGCTCACTGTGAATGATCAGGTGCGCGAAACAGCGCGGATTTACCTGCCATGGGCGGCCCTTTGCCCAGTGGTTGGGGTTGGTTGTTTTCAACTCGACGGAATTTTCATCGGCGCGACCCAGACCAGCGACATGCGCAATATGATGTTGCTGAGCCTGATCGGGTACCTTGGCGCATGGTGGGTGTTAACGCAGAGCTATGGCAACCACGGACTGTGGCTATCCTTATTGTTCTTTTTCACCATCCGCGCGCTCACCTTGTGGTCGCGTATGCCCGCTTTGGAGCGTGACCGGTTTAGATGATCTCCAGCACACCTTCTGGCGGGCGGCCAAGCACGGCCTTGCCATTGGCAAAAACAACCGGGCGCTCAATGAGGATCGGATTTGCGGCCATGGCAGCAAACAAGGTGGTGTCGTCTGCACCTTTAAGTTCCAGTTCCTTGAACAGCTTCTCGCTCTTGCGGATAAAGTCTTGCGGCCCTTTGCCGAGTTTTTCCGCCAGCTCTCGCAGTTCTGCCATGCGCGGGGGTTCTTCGAGATACTCCACGACGACAGGTTCAACGCCGTTCTTTTCCAGCAGCGACAGAGCGCGTCGGGATTTCGAACATCTAGGATTATGCCAAATGGTTACAGTCATTATTGTGCCCAATCTTTCACACCAGAACCGGTGATTTCTGTGATAGATGAATGCTTTTCAAGCCTAAGCCTGGTGGCCAGGCCTTGTTTAATACGTGCTGGTAGTCCGGGGCCTTCAAAAACCAGCCCGGTATAAAGCTGGATCAGGGATGCCCCGGCGCGAAATTTTTCCCAGGCGGTTTCGGTAGAGTTTATGCCGCCTACACCTACCAGCGGAATTTTGCCGCCAGTCGCCTGGTAGAACCTCGCCAGCATGCGGGTTGCGGGGACAAATAGCGGTTCTCCCGACAAACCGCCAGCTTCTTCTTTATGCGAAGACTTTAATGGCGGCCGCGCAATCGTCGTGTTGGAAACAATTACCCCGTCAATTGCACTCGCCAGCACCACTTCTGCAATATCTTCAAGTTCCTCATCGATGAGGTCAGGCGCAATTTTAAGCAGCAATGGCGGTCTCTTTTCGCTCTTTTCCCGGGTCGTGCAAATGCGGCCTATAAGTTCTTCAAGCTGGCTTCTCTCCTGCAATCCGCGCAAGCCCGGCGTGTTGGGCGAGGAGATATTGACCGTGAGATAAGTGGCATGGGGCGCAAACAACTCAACCCCTTTGACATAATCTGCCACCATGTCTTGAGAGGTTTTGTTGGCACCAATATTGATACCGACAATACCGTTCTTCTGGCGTGCCAGTACCCTGCGCAATACCGCCTGATGGCCCTCATTGTTAAAGCCAAGCCGGTTGATTACTGCCTTGTCATCCATAAGCCTGAATACGCGGGGTTTTGGGTTGCCTTCCTGTGGAAGCGGGGTCACGGTGCCGGCCTCGGCAAAGCCGCATCCCATATTGAGTACCGCGTCGGGTACTTCAGCGTTCTTGTCAAAACCCGCTGCGATGCCAATTGGATTGGGAAAATCCAGACCAAATGCTGTGACTGCGAGGCTTGAGTCATCGGCGCTGTGGTCTGCTGGATACAGCCCGGCTTTCAGGGCCTTTAGCCCCATGAGGTGCGCGGCTTCTGCATCCATGGCCCGCAAAAACGGGCGCGCAAGATCAAAAAGACCGGCCATTACCGTTCAAGCTCCGAAAATTGGTGGGCACCATCAACCCACGGCAGTTCCTCGACTTTCACCACCGTGTCCGTTGTCAGGTGGCCATAGAGGTGGGGAAACAAATCGCCCCCGCGCGATGGTTCCCATTTTAACTGCTCGCCCAATGCACTGGCATTGACTGAAAGCAAAACTAACCCGTCGCGCCCGGAAAAATGCCTGGCAGCGGTCTCTTCCACCTGTGTTGCAGTTGAGAAATGGATAAACCCATCTTTCAAATCCACTGGCGCGCCAGCATAAAAACCGGCGGCTTCTGCCGTCCGCCAATCTGCCTGGTCGCAAATTTTATAGATAATCTTAGTCATGGCCCTTCCTTCGCCTATCTTTTAGGCGGCTGCAAGGCAGGGAATAGCGCGCTGGTTGAATTTTTTAATAAACAGGTATATTTTCCTATTTAATTTACGAAATGAGTTCGAAACCCAAATGTTGAGCCATAAACAAGTCTGGTCTGCCATTGATGGCCTGGCCGCGCATAATGAAATGTCTGCGTCCGGCCTTGCACGGAGCGCAGGGCTTGATGCGACCGCGTTCAATAAATCGAAGCGTCACACCGGCGATGGGCGCGAGCGCTGGCCGGGTACGGAGGCGATTGCGCGCATATTGCAGGTAACCGGAGCATCGTTTGAGGATTTTGCAGCTTTGGCAGGTGCCGCGGCGAACAATGCTTTTGGCCGCCCGCATCCGGTGCCGCTCATTGGACTGGCGCAGGCGGGAGAGGGTGGTTTTTTTGATGATGCAGGGTTTCCAGCCGGCAGTGGCTGGGAGGAGATTTCCTTTCCAGGCCTCAAAGATGAAAATGCCTATGCTCTGGAAATCTCCGGCGACAGCATGGCACCTCTGTTCAGGGAGGGTGATATTATTATTGTCTCGCCCAATGCATCTCTGCGCCGCGGTGACAGGGTGGTGGTAAAAACCCGAGATGGCGAAGTGCTGGCGAAAAGCCTGCACCGGCAAACGTCGTCTACTTTCGAACTGGCTTCTCTCAACCCCGACTATGAAATGCGCACGCTAAATCGCGCCGATGTGGATTGGGTCGCGCGGATTTTATGGGTTAGTCAATAAAAAATAAAACCGGGGTCAAAACCCGTTTAAGAGTTTTGACCCCGGTGATCCGTGCTCACTGTTTTGTTCTATTGACCGTGCGATTTTGACAGCGGGCTTAA
>CAJQND010000089.1 GCA_905479595.1 uncultured Hyphomicrobiales bacterium | reverse complement strand
CCGTCCAGGCCCTGCAGGCCGGGGTGTTCAAGGTCGGCGCTGGTTACGAATAGTTCGGGTTGGGTGGAGAATGATTTTTGCATGGCGCAAGAATACCAACTTCAATCAAAACAGGGAATCCCTGAGTTATGCAAAGGTCTCTCTCTATTTGGAATAAAATGGATTTTTTTGAGATATTGTCACTTTTTCACTCCGTAGAAACCAGGCTACATCACGGCACCGATTTGCCAGGGAACGAATTCATTGTCGCCAAGGCCGAGCTCTTCCGATTTGGTTTTTTCACCTGAAGCGACGCGCAAAATGGTTTGAAGAATTTCTGCGCCCTTTTCTTCAACACTCATTTCACCATCGGCAATGTCACCGCAATTGATATCCATGTCCTCTTCCATATTGGTGAACATGGGGGTGTTGGTTGCAAGCTTGATGGACGGAGCAGGTTTACAGCCATAGGCTGAACCGCGCCCGGTGGTGAAGCATACAATGTTTGACCCACCTGCCACCTGGCCAGTGATCGATGCCGGGTCGTAGCCAGGCGTGTCCATGAACACGAAACCTTTGCGGTTCACCTGTTCAGCGTAGTTGAACACACCTTGCAGCGGGGTAGAGCCCCCCTTGGCCGCAGCACCCAGGGACTTTTCTAGAATGGTAGTCAATCCACCTGCCTTGTTGCCCGGTGAAGGGTTGTTATCCATGGAGCCGCTATTGCGCTCGGTATAGGCCTCCCACCATTTAATGCGTTCAATAAGCTTTTCGCCCACCTCCCTGCTCGCCGCTCGCCGGGTGAGCAAATGTTCCGCGCCGTAAATTTCGGGCGTTTCCGCCAGCACGCCAGTGCCGCCCTGGGCGACAAGAAGATCCGTAGCGACCCCAAGAGCCGGGTTCGCCGTGATACCCGAATACGCATCAGAACCACCGCATTGCAGAGCCACGGTGAGTTCGCTGGCTGGCACGGTTTCGCGTTTTGCCTCATTTACCAGCGGCAACATTTCAGTGATCCGCGCCACGCCTTGTTCCAGTGTTTTTCGGGTGCCGCCAGAGCCTTGAATGGTCATGGAATGAAAACGGTCCGTTTCGCCTAGCCCATATTTCTGGGTCATCCGGGGAATTTGGAACACTTCGCACCCGAGCCCCACCATCAAGACAGCACCAACATTTGGATGGCTCGCCATACCCCAGAGCACGCGCTCCAAATTGTCGAACCCTTCCCCGCCACCAGCCATACCGCAGCCGGTGCCGTGAGAAAACGCGACAACTCCGTCAACATTAGGAAAACTATTCAAGGCATCTGTGCGGTTGAATGCATCTGCGATGTAGCGAGAAACGGTGGCGGAACAGTTCACTGATGAACACACAGCAATATAGTTGCGCGTGCCCACCTTGCCATTGGTGCGTTTAAATCCTTGGAAGGTAAGCAATCCATTCTCGCCCGCCATGGTAACGGGGCGCACATCTTCGCCATAAGCATAGTCACGTTCAAACGCGCTGAAGGCACAGTTATGGGTGTGCACGTGATCGCCCGGCGCAATCGCCTGAGATGCAAACCCGATGATCTGGCCATACTTTACTACGGGGCTGCCTTCGCCAATTGCCGCCGTTGCAGCCTTGTGGCCTCTCGGCACGTTGGTTGTGGTTTCCACACCCTCTGGTACCAATCGGGACCCCGCCTTTAAGGACGACATCGCCACCACAACGTTGTCGTCTTTGTGCAACCGCACGCAATCGGTATTTGCCATCTTCCCGGACCTTCCACAAATGTGCTTATCTAAAGGTTATTCATATCATTTTTGCTGAATTATCGTATACATTATTCAGCGCAAATGCGCACACTTCAACCGCTGGAGAACAAATGAAAATCATCCGGATTAAGAGCCACGTTCTCAAATGCCCGATGGAAGTGGAGCTTGGCTATTCACAGGCCTATTTCAACGAACGCAGTGCGCATTTGGTGGAAGTGGAGACCGATACCGGCCTCACAGGTTGGGGCGAATGCTTCGGCGGCGGTAATATTGCACTCGGCAATCAGGCGATTGTTGAAAAAATCATTCAGCCGATGATCCTTGGAGACGACCCACTGGACCGCGAAGTGATCTGGCACAAGGTCTATAACGGATTGCGGGACCACGGCCAGAAAGGCATGCCGATGCAGGCGCTTTCCGGCGTTGATATCGCACTTTGGGATATCGCTGGAAAGCATGCAGGTCTCCCGATTTATAAACTGCTTGGCGGCGCGTTTCGGAAACGCGTGCCGGTCTATGGTTACGGCATGATGCTGCAGCGCCGCGACGGGTTGCCAGACTTGTTCAAGGCGGAGGCCGCAAACATCAAGGCAATGGGTTTTCCGGCGACAAAAATGAAACTCGGGTTCGGGGTCAAGAAAGACATTGAGCTGGCAGAAGCTGTGCGCGACGGGATCGGCCCTGACATGGACTTTATGGCCGACGCCAACCATGCCTATGCCATTCACGACGCCATGAAAGTCGGAAAGGCGTTGGAACGACTTGACGCTTTCTGGTTTGAAGAACCCGTCGCACCTGAAGATCGGGAAGGTTACCGCGAGTTGCGCGCCAAACTGCATGTGCATATAGCAGGTGGCGAAGCAGAATTTACCCGCTGGGGGTTCCGTGATCTCATCGAAGGTCGTTGTGTCGATATTTTACAACCCGAAACCTGCGGACTTGGCGGCATAACCGAATATCGCAAGGTGCTGGCCATGGCCCATGCGCATTTTATACCTGTTTACAATCACGTATGGGGCTCCGGCGTCGCAATCGCCACAAACTTGCAACTGCTGCTCGCCATGCCTGATTTACCGGGCGGACTTTACCCGGCGCAACCCTATTTGGAACACGACACCACCCTCAATCCGTTCCAGGATGGGGTTTTGAAAACACCACTTGATATCGAAGGCCAGGTAAAAGCCAATAACGGCACTGCCGCTCCCCTGCCCGGCCCGGGGCTGGGGATTGAAATTGACCGGGATTTTCTCGCCGCCCACACGGTTTCCGCCACACAGGATTGAATTTAAATGCCCAAAACAAGTTCACGCATTGCAGGGTTTCACACTCTTGACCGTATTCAACGGCTCAAAACACTAGCTGCAGATTTGAAACTCGATGCCGGAAATGTGGATGCATTCCTGAACGCCAGCGCCGCCACCGGAGACATTGCCGCCCACATGGTGGAGAACGCCATTGGCACGATGAATGTACCGCTCGGAATAGCGACTAATATGGTGGTAGACGGGCGAGATGTTTTAGTGCCGATGGCAAGTGAAGAATCTTCTGTGATTGCCGCTGTTTGCAACGGGGCGCGTCAATGCCGCGCCACTGGCGGGGTACGCACGTCTACAACCGGCCCATTGATGATCGCGCAAGTGCAGATTACCGGCGTCAGCGACCCGTTTTCTGCCCGCGCGCAGCTGTTTGAAAAAACGCCGGAAATTAAGAATATTTGCAATGAAATGGATCCCCTTCTGGTGGAGATGGGTGGCGGATTCAAAGACATTGAAGTGCGCGTTCTCGATACAGCAGAACCCATGGTCATTCTTCATTTGATTGTCGATACGCGAGACGCCATGGGGGCCAATGCAGTGAACACTATGGCTGAAGCCGTCGCGCCTCATGTGAGCAAGTGGACCGGCGGGCGCGTTGAGCTGCGTATCTTGTCCAACCTGGCAGACCGCCGGCTTGTACGCGCCACAGCCAAATGGCCGTTAAAAGAGATCGGCGGCAAAGGGGTGCGCGACGCAATGGTTCGCGCTGGCGCATTCGCAAATGCAGACCCCTATCGCGCAACCACGCACAATAAGGGCATCATGAACGGGGTGAGTGCAGTAGTGCTTGCGACCGGCAACGACACACGGGCCGTCGAGGCCGGAGCCCATGCCTATGCAGCCCGATCTGGGCGTTATTCAGCCCTGACCCGCTGGGAGGTGGCCAAAGATGGCACCCTCAGCGGCAGCCTTGAAATGCCTCTTGCGGTTGGCATTGTGGGTGGGGCCACAAAAATCCATCCAACCGCGCAATTTTCTCTTGAGATCATGGGCACACCAGGTGCGGATAAACTGGCGCGCATTGCTGGTGCGGTTGGTCTTGTGCAGAATTTTTCCGCCCTCAAGGCGTTGGCCACAGAGGGCATTCAACGCGGACACATGTCGCTGCACGCAAAAAACGTGGCAATGATGGCAGGCGCTGAACCAGACGAGATCAACGCGGTGGCAGACGCCTTGATCGAAAGTGGCGCAGTTCGCCAGGATGTGGCAAAGCGCATTCTCAAAAAATTGCGGAGCAAATAATAACTAACTGGAGAGCGGCAAATGGGCGACGATATCACTAAACGTTTAGGCGCGTGCTATTCAGGCATCATCCATGACGTCATGCGAGCGATGGGACACACAAACTTCACGTTACCACCCGAATTGCGTCCATTGTTTCCAGGAACCGTATTGGCCGGACCGGTCTTCACAATTGATGGCAAGGTCGACCCAAAGGCCGATCCCCACGAAACCTTGCTCGCTTGGACTGGGCTTTTATCGAAGGCAAAACCGGGACACATCTGGACGTGCACTCCGCAAACAATGGATGTTGCCTTGATGGGAGAACTGTCAGCTGAAACCCTCCAGAAAAAGGGCGTTCTTGGCTGCATTATCGATGGCGGCATTCGCGATGTGGATTTTTTACTCGCCATGAAGTTTCAAAGCTGGTCCAGGTTCTTCACCCCACGTGACATCGTCGGATATTGGCTACCGGCCGGGTTTGATGTGGACATCAAGATCGGCGACGTGGTCATCCACCCTGGCGACTATGCAATTGGTGACAGGGATGGTTGCTGCATCATCCCGCAAGGTATTGTGGAAGAGGTGATCGAAAAAGCTGAACATTCCATTGCCACTGAAAACAAGGTGCGCACGGCCATTCTGGATGGCATGGACCCACAAGCAGCCTATATGAAGTTTGGGAAATTCTGATGAAAATCACTGATTTAGAAGTGCGCTGCTGTACCTATAAAGACAGCATTGTTTCAAGTGCAGAAATGCGCGATTCATCGAACCAGAACGGACTTGAGTTTCTCGTTATTACACTCAACACAGATGAAGGTGTGAACGCATCATCATTTGGATTTGCCGGACGTTCAGCACGTGGATCAGGCGAATTGGCAGCGGCAGCAATGCGGCCATTCCTCACTGGACGCGACCCATTGATGCGCGAACGCCACTGGCAGGATTTCCGCACAGAGGACCGATGGTGGAATCATTTACCCATCTACAGCTATGGACCGTTTGACGCTTGTATGGCGATTATCGGGTCGCTTGATGCAGGCCAGCCTCTCTATAAATATCTTGGCGGCGCGCGAACTGAAATTCCAGTTTATGGCAGCTCTCTTGTTCTGCCAACACCTGAGGCATATGCAGAGGAAGCGCAGGCAACCCAGGCCCGCGGATACAAGGCTTACAAAATCCACCCACCGGGAAAATCTTACGACGAAGATCTGGAGATCCACCGAGTAGTGCGCGAAGCGGTCGGACCCGGCTTCACCTTGATGTCTGACCCGGTAGCACCATTTAATCTTGAACAAGCCATCGCCTTTGGCCGTGAACTGGAAAAGCT
>CAJQND010000088.1 GCA_905479595.1 uncultured Hyphomicrobiales bacterium | reverse complement strand
CCATAAGGTGAGAACCGCTCACCATAAGCGTTTATTTGCGTTTCGAAGGGTCGGAACATTCAATCCAATGATACCGAAGCAATCACCGCGTTTGTCGCCTAAAGATATAGGTCTTCAAATTATTTAAGCGAATGCCGCTTGCGCGCACTTTGAGCTTTTCGCCAGACGCAACAGGCACATTTGCAAGAATGGCGTCACTCAGCAGGGTGCGGCACCGTTGGCGGTTTCTTCCAAACAACCTCGCGACCCGATTCTGGGTGCCGGGGCACCATGAACGATAAGATGAGCGATGTGGCGGCCATGGCGCTGCCGATCAGAAAAACTGCCGCATGGGATTGTATCCACACATAGCCAAGCGCCACTGGCAGGCCCACTGCAGCAATGTGGTTGATGGAAAACGCCACGCCGGCAGTGGGAGCAATATCTGCCGGGTCGGCAATCTTTTGGAAGTAGGTCTTTATCGCCATGCCCAGAGCAAAAAATGCGTGGTCAATCAGATACAAAGATGCCGCTATCCACGGAGTTTCGACAAATGCGTATGTGGTGAAAACACCAATCAGCCCGATATATTCAAAAATCAACGCCCGGCGCTCGCCCCATTTGACGATAAGACCACCAATTTTCGGGGCAAAAAACATGTTGAAGGCGGCATTTGCAATAAAAAGCAGTGAAATGGCTGCGACAGAAAAGCCGAACTTCTCGACCATCATGAATCCAGCGAAAACAATGAAGATCTGCCGCCGTGCACCGGACATGAACGTCAGAGCATAGTAAAGCCAGTAGCGTTGGCGCATGAACAGTTTTTTATGCTGCGGCACCTCTTCTTTAAACTTTGGAAATGCCAGCCACAAATACAAGGTTATTGCGACGGTTACACCACCACCCAGCACATAAATGGGGATATAGCCAAATCCAAGCACTTGCGAACAAACCCACACCATTGCGTACGCCATAATGGTGGCGAAGGACGCGGCTGACAGAATTTTCCCAAGCTGACGCGGCGCATCTTTCTTTGGCAACCATTGCAGGGCAAGAGACTGGTTCATCGTCTCGTAATAGTGAAACCCGACCGACATCAAAAACGTCGTGCAATATAATCCAAGTTCGCTCGGGAAATAGCCCGTAAGCGCTGTGCCAACACCGAGTAAAGCCAATGAAATCAGCGCAAAAGTCTGCTCGCGCATGAGAATAATGAAAAAGATCGCAGTAAAAGACAGAAAGCCCGGAATTTCACGGATAGACTGAAGCCATCCGATTTCTTCACCGGTAAACTTGGCCTGTTCAATGGTGAAATTATTCAAAAGGTTCGTCCATACAGCAAAGGAAATCTGCATGGCAATTGCCATGAGAAGCAGCATGACAACCGGGCTATGCCAACCCTTTGCTTCGGAAGGACGTATTTCTTTTAAACGCATCATTTAAAACGCTATACCATGGTGCATTGGGTTTGTATGCTGGCTATCCTCAACTTGAAGTTCACCCACAGAGAGGCCACCCGATGAGCGATCCAAAGACACTGCTGGCAATGGCTGGTGCAGACATGACCCCAAGCAGTTTCTCAAACGCGGTTGTCGTCATGATTGATTGCCAGATGGAATATGTCGATGGTTTTCTGCCCCTCACCGGCGTCGAGCCAGCGCTGGAAGAATGCGCAAAGATATTGGAACGCGCCAGGGCAGCAAAAACACCGATTGTGCACGTTGTGCATGAAGGTAGATCCGGCGGCGCATTTGATCTGGATGGACATGGTGGAAAAATAGCCCCCAAAGCGGCGCGAATTGACGGCGAAGAGTTGGTCAAGAAGCCCCTTCCTAACGCGTTCGCAAAAACCAACCTTAATGACATCCTTGCCGCCGGCGGTCGCCAGCAACTCATTCTCGCAGGCTTCCAGACGCACATGTGCATCAGTTCCACCGCCCGTGCAGCACTGGATCTAGGTTATCGGGTGACGGTAGTTGGTGCCGCTTCGGCGACCCGCGATCTGCCACGCCCGGATGGCGGCGTCATGAAGGCTGAAGATTTGCATATTGCCAGCTTGACCGCCCTTGGTGACAGGTTTGCAGTTATTGCTAAAGATTCCGCCGCCTTACCTGACTGAGCCCGTCAATCCGGCTTGACTTATCTCAATGACAGTGGGCCAGGCGCTAGTCACATTTAGAAGCGTTGAGGATAATAGCGCTGGAGGGAAACCACATCATGTACAAGAAAATTCTTGCCGCAATTGATATAGAAGACGCTCGCCAGCCCGTGGTGGCAATGATTGCCGCTTCCGAGCTTGCAAAGCTCTACAAGGCGAAAGTTCATTTACTTCATGTCATTCCGACCGCCCCATCTTACGTGGCGGCAGAACTGCCCACGTCGATTATGGAAAAAACCCATGAGACGACCGACGCAATGATGAAAACATATGCGGCGAACAAGCGGTTCAAAGGCATAAAAACCGCCTATTCCGTCACCAATGGCGAGGTTTACCGCGACATTCTAAAAACCGCAGACGACATTGGCGCAGATCTCATCATCATCTGCGCGCACCGCAAAGGGTTCGCTGATTTCCTGCTTGGTTCCAACGCAGCACGCATCGTCAATCATGCAAAATGCTCGGTGTTCGTCGTCCGCAATGAAATTATCGAAGACTAGCCTACATTGGCACCTTGACGATCTGACCTGTTTTTAGCGGTGCAGATGTGTCGAGCCGGTTAAACTTCGCCAGAGTGTTCAGATCGACCTTATAGTGGGTAGCAATAGACGGCATGGTGTCGCCGGCCGCCACCTTGTGGAAATAGTAGATCTGATCCCGCTTGCCCTTTTTTTGAACAGGATCTACCGGCGGTAGCTCAACCTTGCGAAGTGGAGCTTGTGACGCCGTGCTTGTGGCCTGCGGTTTGGAAATTGACCCGGTGACAATGCCCTGGCTGGACGGCAAACGCAGTTTTCGCCCGGCGGCCACCTGGTAAGGCGGTGCAATCTGGTTGGTAGCGGCAAGATCTTCAACCCGCACATTATTTGCCCGTGCAATACTGTAAAGTGTATCGCCCCTGCCGACCGTCACGTAATTGGTTGAAGACGATCTGGCTTGGGCTTGCATAGGAGCAGGATTGCTGGCCGGATTACGGCCGGGCACCAGCAGCTTTTGACCGATATTGAGATTATACGGTGGCTTTAACCCGTTAGCGGAAACAATCTGACTTGGTGTTGAATTGTTCGCTTGTGCAACGGTATGCAACGTAT
>CAJQND010000087.1 GCA_905479595.1 uncultured Hyphomicrobiales bacterium | reverse complement strand
TTCCTTGCCCATGTGATGGGTAAGCGCGCCACAACATCCCATTCCGGCGGGTACAACTACTTCGGTGCCAATCCGGTTCAACACCTCGACCGTCGCCTCGTTAATACCCGGGTTCAGCACGGGCTGGGCGCAACCGGTCATGAGCGCCACGCGTTTTTCGCGCGCAGTGGTGGCCGGAAACACACCAGGTGAACAGGTTGGCGTCGCATCAGGAACTGACCCGGGCGCCAGGTCCAGCATAGCGGCCATGGGTTGCAGACCGGGAATGGGCCTGAACAGCCCGGCAAGCGGTTTCGCCAGCGCGGAGGCGCGCAATGCAAGCTTGAACCGTTTTGGATTAGGCAACACGAAAATCAGCATTTGCCTGATGAGCCGGTCGAGCAGTGGCCTCTTGTAGCTCTTGTCGATATAGGCGCGGGCGTGATCGACAAGATGCATATAATTTACGCCAGACGGACAGGTGGACATGCATGACAAACATGACAGGCAGCGATCGATGTGTTTGACCGTTTCCTTATTGGCAGGCTTTCCGCCCTCCATCATTTCCTTGATCAGATAAATGCGTCCACGGGGCGAATCCAGTTCATCGCCGAGTTCGACATATGTGGGGCACGTGGCGGTGCAAAACCCGCAATGCACACATTTACGCAAAATTGATTCCGTATGCGCAATGTCTGGATCAGCAAGCTGGCGGAGTGAAAAGTTTGTCTGCATTTTTCAGCTCACATACATCCGGCCAGGGTTAAGAATGCCCTTGGGATCAAAACCGTGTTTCAGTTTGGTAGTAATGGCGGCAACTGCTGGCGCAAGCGGATGAAACACCTCAACTTTATTACGAATTTCGGTGCTGGCACGCACAAGTGTTGCGTGACCACCACAGGCATTTACCGCACTTCTCACATCTCTGGCGCAGGCATCTTCACTGGCTGGTAGCGCGCACCATATGAGCCCACCCGCCCAGTCGTAAAACCCTTCGCCGCCGGTCGCAGCCATCACTTTCGCACCATCCATGGGCGCTACAGAGATGCGCCACACAGCAGTGTTTTTATCAGTTGAAAGAAAATGCACATCGCGGACTTCCAGCCATACAGATTTTGATTGCCGAACCCCCAGCGCAGAACCCGAACCGTATCCAGCCAGCAATTCAGCAAGCTTTTTCATGCGATAGGCGACCGATGCAGCAATGCCTTCAATACGCAACAACGTAACCCCGTCGCCACTGGTCGCCACTTTTTTCACCTTTGAATGCGCCGCAAGATTGGCTGGAATATGGGCGGCACCTGAGACTTCACACGAAGACTGCATAGCCGCTGACATGGCTTGCATGGCCTGGCCATCTTCAAGGCCGGTGATCATCAATGTCGCTTGCGTTTCTGCTGCCGGCAATACCTTGAACGTCACATCAGACATAACCGCTAATGTGCCCCAGGATCCGGCAATGATTTTCGGCAAGTCATAGCCTGTGACGTTTTTGACGACCCGACCACCTGATTTAAATGCTTCACCGCGCCCTGATACAGCGGAAAAACCAAGAAAATGATCGCGGACAGCACCCGCCTTGATGCGCCTGGGGCCAGCCAGGTTACTGGCAACCATTCCGCCAAGAGTTCCCGCACCCTTCGCACCAAGCAGACGCGACAGATCAGGCGGTTCAAACGCAAATTCCTGTTTGGCGACAGCCAGTTTCTTTTCCACGTCTGCGCGCAAAGTGGCCGCGCGTGCGGATAAAACCAGTTCTTCAGGTTCATACAGGGTAATTCCGGTCAAATCCGACAGATCGAGACACGTTTCGGCCTCCACCGGGCGGCCAATGCCACATCTCGTTCCAGTGCCATAAATATCCAGCGGCGTTTCTTCGCCTGCTGCCCAGGCAAGGGTTTCGGCAAGCTGTTCAGCTGTTGCGGGTTTGAGTACGGTCTTCATGGCAACTCTAAAACCTCGGAATGTCGGGGAACGGGATTTGCCCGCGATGGATATGCATACGGCCCAACTCCGCGCAGCGATGCAATTCTGGAAACACTTTTCCCGGGTTCAGCAAACCATCTGCGTCAAATGCACATTTCACCCGTTCTTGGTGGGCTAAATCGATCTCGGTGAACATTTCCGGCATGAGATCGCGCTTTTCAACTCCGACCCCGTGTTCGCCGGTCAACACCCCGCCGACCTCAACACACAGGCGAAGGATATCTGCGCCAAACTCTTCTGCCTTCTCCAATTCGCCCGGCACATTTGCATCATATAGAATGAGCGGGTGAAGGTTGCCGTCGCCTGCGTGAAACACATTGGCGACCCGCAACTCGTGGTGCAGCGACAACTCGTTCATACGCTTGAGAACTTTCGGCAACGCGGCACGGGGAATAGTGCCATCCATACAATAATAATCAGGTGAAATTCGCCCAACGGCTGGAAACGCAGCCTTGCGACCCGCCCAGAAATTCATCCGCTCTTCTTCGCTGGTGGAGGCGCGAATAGAGACCGCATTATTGTTTTTCGCGATGGCTGATACTCGCGATATCAGGTCATCGACTTCCGCCTTTGGCCCGTCCAGTTCAACAATCAACAACGCATCTACGTCCAGCGGATAACCTGCGTGAACAAACTCCTCAGCAGCATCAATGGCCAGTTTGTCCATCATCTCCATGCCGGCAGCAATAATTCCAGCAGAAATAACATCCGCCACGCCTTGCCCACCATCTTCGCTGGTAGGAAATCCGACCAACAATGCACGCGCGGTTTCCGGCGTTTTGAGAATGCGAACGGTGACTTCCGTCACCACCCCAAGCAAGCCTTCCGAACCAATGATGATGCCAAGCAGGTCGTAACCTTCCGCATCGAGATGTTTGCCGCCAATGCGCATGACCTCGCCATCAATTGTGACGAATTCGACGCCGAGCACATTATTGGTGGTCAACCCGTATTTCAGACAATGTACCCCACCTGAATTCTCCGCCACATTGCCGCCGATCGTGCAGGCAATTTGAGATGAGGGATCGGGCGCATAGTAAAACCCTTCACTTGCCACAGCCTGACTGATCGCCAGATTGGTGACCCCAGGCTGCACCACCGCACACCTGTTTGAGTAATCAATGTCTATAACTTTGTTAAACTTGCCCATACCGAGCAAAATGCCATCGGCGAGCGGCAGCGCCCCGCCGGATAAAGACGTGCCCGCACCGCGTGGCACCAGCTTGATGCCATTTTCCTGGGCATATTTGAGCACACGGGCAACCTGGTTGGTTGTTTCCGGCAACACCACAAGTAACGGAACTTGCTGATAAGCGGTAAGTCCGTCACTTTCATAGACCTTCATCTCTTCGGCTTCGTCGATCACCCCTTCTCCAGGAACGATTACGCGCAGATCTGCTGCAATCTTGCGGCGGTTGGCAAGCACTGCACTATCGACGGCTGGCATTCTCAAATGGGACATAAACTGGTGCCTGACGCAATTTACAAAATTTGGTCAGATTTTTTTACCTTTAAATCACATGTAAAATCAACCCCGCCAAAATGCTTACCCGCCACCGTCATATTTCCCGCATAATCTGTTCGCAGGGTGGCAATTGAACGAACCACACGCTTAGGGTCAGAACCCATTGATAATCTTCAATTCTGTCT
>CAJQND010000086.1 GCA_905479595.1 uncultured Hyphomicrobiales bacterium | reverse complement strand
CGATCCAGCATGGTTGCCGGTCACTTGTGGCTCCATGAACTGGGTCTGGCGGATAGGATCAATGATCTGGTCCTGGAAATCATAGATCACATCGCCGCAAATGCAGGCCAGGCCGTCTGCTGTTTCAACCACCACATTCATTGACCCCTCAGTGTGGGCATTCGCCGGCTCGCACCACACCCCGGGGATAATGTGCTCACGCCCGGTGATTTCCAGATCGAGAAACCGCAAGGCGTCTTTTGTATGCAGCCGGTCGATCAAATGTTTGATGTCGGGTTGCGGGTATTGCGGGTGCATGAGCCCGGAGACCGAGCATTCCAGCTCGCGCCGGTTAACCACCACGGTTGTGTTCATGGGAAACAGATCATCCTTTCCCGCGTGGTCAATATGCAGGTGGGTGTGCAGGATATAGCGTATATCTCCCAGTTTTAAGCCATATTTTGCCAGCTGGTTTTCCACCATATTTTCGTGGAACTGTAACCCGCGCATGCCGAGAGATTCCATGATCGCATTGTCGCGATACCCGGTGTCGACCAATATGGGATGCGTGCCGCCTAGTATGAGGTAACCGTAGACCGCGACCCGCTTCGTGCGCCCGCAATTGTGACCGAGCACCAGAAAGCTGTTTTCCAGCTCGATATCGCCATAGTCGATAATTTTGATTTCCAGTGCCATTTTCTTCTCCCTGTATTGGTTAAATCAGCTTTGCGACGCCGGGATTTTGTAAACCCGCGCCGCTGTATCGTGAAAAATTGCCTGTTGTTCCGTTTCGCTCAGCTTGGATGCAGCGCGTTTATGCGCGTCGATCAGGTCTGTGTAGCTGGTCCAGAGTTTTTCGATTGGAAAATTGGAACCAAACAAACAACGCTCTGCGCCAAATATTTCCACCGTCTGGGTGATCATATCTGCCACATGGTCAGGATCGTTTCGATGAACGAACGTGCCGAACGCGGAAAGTTTGCTGTACACATTGGGTTGCGCAGCGAGCCTCTCCATTTCAGCGCGCCATTCAGCTCTTCCTTCGTCGCTTAAATCTTCCAGCATACCCGCATGTTGCAAAACGAATGTCACATCCGGGCAAGCCGCCGCCAACGCGCTTGCCCCTGCCATCTGAGGTGCGAAAACCTGCAAGTCGAACGCCAAATCATAATCTGCAAGCCGCGCCACGTTTGCCTGCAGAACCGGGTCGCGTGCAAGGTCTGGCTTTGGTGCAAAACGGTACATTTCGTTTTCATGCCAGTGTAGCTGCATTCGTACGCCACGGAGCAGTTGGTAATTTGCGAGTTTGTCGAGTTGCGGGCGCACGTCGGGTGCAAGGAAGTTTGCATAGCCGACAATTGCATGTGGCCAGCCGGTTTCATCAGCAGTTTTCTGGACCCAGGCCGTCTCGGCTTCAAACTGGTCTACGGCCCAATTCGCTTGCACATAGACAGATTTGGAGACGCCGGTTTCTGCAATATCTTCAAGAAATTCACCAATTGGATAGTCGCGGCGAATGGGTTCGTATGGGCCAAAAATGCGCGGCTGCATCGGGCCCATGAGCCAGGGCAGGTCCTGTTGGCGCCAAATATGATGATGCGCGTCAATAATGCCGTTCATGCTGCTCTCCACCCATTTTGCGCAAGCACGTGGGCGCAAATGCGTTCAATCGAACTGCCATCACCCAGTGTGTCTATCAGCGGCAACACCGCCTTTAGCGCCGCAGTTTCCGGTCTGAATCCAGGGTCACTGGCCAAAGGGGTCAACCAGTTCAATCGCCATGACAGGCGCGAAAGACGGCGTACCGCGTCTTCCATCGTATCTGTTTCTCCGCGCTCAAAGCCGTCCGATAAAACCAGTGTCAGCGCCCCGCGGGCAAATCCTGCAAACCGGGGCACGGCGAGGAAAGCCTGCAAAGCGTCACCGATGCGCGTGCCTCCGTCCCAATCAGCCACGCTGGCAGCAACGCCGGCTAGCGCCTGGTCCTGATTTTTCAACTTGAGTGCCCGGGTGATGCGGGTGAGCCGTGTGCCAAATGTAAAAATTTCGATGCGGGTGGCCGCCTGTGCCATTACATGCGCGAAGCGCAAATGAATATCAGTTTGCGCTTTCATTGATCCCGAGACATCAACCAACAGCAATACAGAACGCTGGCGGGGTTTGCGAATTACACGGGGCAAGGTGATGACATCACCATCGCTGCGCACCATCTGGCGCAAAGATTTACGCAAATCGAACTGCTTGCCTCTGCGGCTCGCCATGCGCCGGTAGCCTTTGCGACGCGGTAATCGGTCAGGTGCTGCGCGGGCAAATTGGCGCAAAATAATAGCGTCATCCAAAGGAGCAAAACGGCGGGTCGAGAGAACTTCCGCGCCCACTGCGCGCTCGCCCGCCTCGTTCACCTCGTCGGCGAGCGGGAAATCCTGAACGGCAGCATCATCATCGCCAATGCGCATTTCATCATCATCGTCATCCGCACTGGTTTCCGGAGCAACCACCAGTTCGCCCATAAAGAACGCGCGAAACAATGCGTCAAATTCCGGCCGACGCTCCGGCGGTGGCGCAAACAGGGCGTGCGCGGCGCGGTGGATATCAGTGATCGATCTGGGGCCAAGCAGGTCAATGGCGGTGAGAAATGAAACGGTTTGTTCGGGTGCTACTGCAAACCGGTTGGCGCGCAAGAGTGATGGAAATTCAACAAATGGTTTAACGGCACGGGGAAGCATTTCCTGGGGGCTCATGCCGCTGCCCCCGATACGATCTCATTGATCCTCTCGCCTACAAACGCAATGTCTTCCTCGTCTTTTAACGCCACGCCGATGGCACGCTTTAACGCTTCTGGCCAAGGTGCACCGCGGGCATTTAACAAGGTAGCGGCTTCAGCCCAGTCGATTGCTTCTGCAACGCCTGGCGGCTTGGCCAGAGGCTCTGCGCGCAGTTGGCCGATCGCGGCAACAACTGCGCGGGCAGTGCTTTCAACCACCGTGCTTGCCCGCATCATGATGATCTGCGCTTCGCGTTCAGCATCTGGATAGCCGATCCAGTGATAAACACACCGCCGCCGCAGGGCTTCATGCAGTTCGCGTGTGCGGTTCGACGTAAGAATTACTACCGGGCGTTCATGGGCACGCAAGGTGCCACGTTCAGGAATG
>CAJQND010000085.1 GCA_905479595.1 uncultured Hyphomicrobiales bacterium | reverse complement strand
TAATGGCTTGCGCGTAAGCTTGGTGGCCTTGCCAATACTACGGGCCAGATTTTGGGCAAAGAATAGAGAATGGTTATTGGTTTCGCGCTGGGCCAAATCAATCAATATGCCGGTGACTTGTTCTGATTCCGTTTCAAGATCAACGCCGGCAATAACATCAGCGCGGTTCTCCTGGGCTGCAAGATCTGCGGCTTCGCGGTCAGAGGCGCGCTCAGACAGGGTGTAGACTGTTGCACCTTGCGCCTTGCCCCGACGAAGTGAGTCCGCGTGAATAGCGATAAACAGGTCTGCATTTTTACGCCGCGCCAACCGCACCCGGTCGCGCAAGCGGATAAAACGGTCCCTAGACCGGGTCATGTAAACTTTGTAACGCCCGGTTTTGCGCAATTGCTTACTCAGCACTTTCGAAAATGCCAAGGTAACCCTTTTTTCCGCTGTTCCCCGGCGGCTTGTCGCACCAGGATCGACCCCACCATGGCCAGGATCAATGACAACGACATAATGGCTCCTTTTGGCGCGCGGCGGCGCGAGAGAGGTGGCATTTTTGCCAATTTTTGGCTTCTGCTTTGGTAAAATCAGGTTGGCGGACGGGTTGACTTGCGGTTTTTCAACCTCAGGCTCGGGTTCAAGCTTTGGCGCAGGTGGTGGTGGCGCTGCTGCGGTGAAAACGGAACGTTCCATTTCCTTGATGAACTTATCAATTCCCTCAGCACTCACATCTACCCCGGTTGGAGCCGCACTGCCCCCCGCCGCGATTGCACGTTGTTTCGCTATGGCTGCGGAAAAGCTCGCAGCATCGGATTTTTCAAGGTCAATCACCAGACGCGCCGGCTGGGTACCAACTGGCCGGACAACAAATGACTTCGCCACTTTGACCGGGCCACTTACATCCATAACAATCCGGGCCTTACCTTCGCCGAACTGGCCGTAGCGATAAGCGCTCACCAGCCCTCTGCCGGTTTTACCCAGTGCTGATGGTAAGTTGAAGCTGACATTCGGCAGATCGACAATTACCCGATACGGATTATCGAGCAACGTCACGGAGAAACTGACGGGTTTGGTCAAATCTGTTACAAAACGAGTGCGCTGGGCGTCGCCACCAAGCCGGGCACCGATTGCAGTAATCTGCTCGTCGGCATCGGCAGTTGAGATACCGGGCAGAGAAATCAGGGTCGCCAGACCAATCAGCGCAGCGACAGAAACTGCTGCCAAACGCCCAAAATATCCGCGGTTATTGTTCGTTGTCATTCTATCCACCCGGCGCATCTTTTCGCGCGCGCGTATTAAATCCTCCCTGCACACTAGTTTGAGGTGGTTAACCGACCCTTTCCAAATCTCGCCTACATCTCACCACCACGTGATTCCATCGAATGAGATGCACACTTGCAATAAACGCAATCTATCCGTAGATAGAAGATACCGTTTCACGTTGGCGAAACGGCATCTAGGGAACCGACAAACAATTTGCGGAATTTGGAATACGGATTTAGTTCTCCATTTCAAATGTTTATGCAAATATCTTAATAACTTAGATGAAACTTGATGGTGGCTTATCCTCCCTGAGACCTGAGTCTCTATACCCCCTGAAAGATCGCCAAAATTAGTTTTGAACCGCGCAATCAACAGTTTCCACACATTGTGAAACAAGGGACGCGGCGAAGTAACGGGCTGCATTTACAAGCAGACCGAAGAACCAAACGGGAAGTCCTGGCATCTCATATGAGTACGGCTTTCATGTTTTGAATGAGTGTTCCGGAATGAATCCGGAATTTGAGGTAAATGATGGGTATTGACCTGGCATACAGAGCCCCGCGCGAACACGCCCTAGAGGCAATCTTGTGTTCCCCTGCGCTCCCGGTTTCTAGCGCTTTCAGCGTTATCGAACCGTTTATCTGCCCCAGGCCCGCCCGTCTAATACGCGCGTATTTGGCATTATCCCGGTTGCGGAAGGGGTGGTTTAATCCACCGCCTGGCCGCACCGCGCCATTGCGCGCTGGAGAATTACAAAAATGGGTAACAAGATGCTTATCGATGCCGCCCACCCGGAAGAGACCCGGGTCGTCGTCGTCCGCGGCAACAAAATTGATGAATTTGATTTTGAGTCCGCAAACCGCAAACAACTGCGCGGCAATATCTACCTCGCAAAAGTCACTCGGGTAGAACCATCCCTACAGGCTGCATTTGTCGACTACGGCGGAAACCGTCATGGTTTCCTGGCTTTTAGCGAAATACACCCAGATTATTATCAAATCCCGGTCGCTGACCGCCAGGCTTTGCTTGATGAGGATCGCGAAAACGAAAGTGTTTCATCTGATTCTGATGATGAGGTGAGCGACGCAAGTGCTGCCGACATTCCTGAAGAACCAGGCAATGAAGATGAAGCAACCGATGAAGCGACGGCCGAAAGCGATGCCAGCGAAGAAGCTGACAGCGATACAGATACCGGCGATGACGACGATACTGGTGATGATACCGGAGAAAAGGTTGAATCCCTCGGCGCAGAAGACGCGCTTGAAGAAATCCCCCAACGCCGCCGCAAGCGTCGCCGCGACTATAAAATTCAGGAAGTCATCAAGCGCCGTCAGATTATTCTGGTGCAGGTTGTCAAAGAAGAACGCGGCAACAAGGGCGCTGCCCTCACGACTTATCTTTCTCTTGCCGGACGTTATTGCGTCTTGATGCCAAACACCCCGCGCGGTGGCGGCATTTCGCGGAAAATCACCGATGTGCAGGACCGCCGCCGCCTCAAAGACGTGGCGAAATCAATCGAAGTGCAAGAAGGCACAGGATTGATTGTGCGCACTGCCGGTGCCAACCGCACCAAGACCGAAATCAAGCGCGATTTCGATTATCTGCTTCGTTTGTGGGAAAACGTCCGCGACCGGACCATGGAATCGACAGCCCCGAACCTTGTCTATGAAGAAGGCAGTTTGATTAAGCGTTCGATCCGCGATCTATATGACAAAGACGTCGACAGCGTGATGGTGGAAGGCGAAACAGCCTATAAAGAAGCCAAAGACTTCATGAAAATGCTCATGCCCAGCCATGCACGCAACGTGAAGCTTCATAAAGACTCCAGGCCGCTGTTTTCGCGCAACCAGATCGACACTCAGCTGGATGGCTTGTTTTCACCCCAGGTAACGCTGCCTTCCGGTGGATATCTGGTGATCAACCAGACCGAAGCTCTGGTGGCCATTGATGTGAACTCGGGCAAATCCACCCGCGAGCACTCCATTGAAACAACGGCATTGAAGACCAATCTCGAAGCCGCCCAGGAAGTGGGCCGCCAGTTCCGCCTGCGCGACCTTGCCGGTCTGATTGTTATCGACTTCATCGACATGGAAGAAAAACGTAACAACCGCAAGGTTGAGACGAAGATGAAGGACGTTCTCAAAAACGACCGGGCCCGTATTCAGGTTGGCCGCATCTCGCCGTTTGGCCTTTTGGAAATGTCGCGCCAGCGCATGCGCTCCGGCGTGCTGGAAGGCTCGACCCGCACGTGTGAACATTGTGAAGGACGCGGGTATATCCGTTCGGTGGAAAGCTGCGCCCTTTCGGTACTGCGCGGTGTTGAAGACCACCTTATTAGCCGCCGTCACCCTGATAATCTCGCAGTACGCTGCCAGGACGAAGTGGCTCTTTATATTCTCAACCAAAAGCGCGATCACCTGACGGCGGTGGAAAACGCATATGGTATCGTTGTTTATATTGAGACAGGTACGACCGAGCGCGGATCCGACTTTACGATCTCCAAGGTTGATGGCCCGGTTCGCCCGCGCATTGCCGCAGCTGAGGCGGTTAGCATCGAATCAGCATTTTCAGATGTTGAGGACAGTGACGAAGCCGAGACTGAAGTGGAAGCAAGCGAAGAAAACAACGCAACCCAAGGCAGAAGCGGCGATGGCGAGGCGGATGGCGATGGCCAGCCACGCAAACGCAAACGCCGCAGAGGCCGTCGTGGTGGAAGACGCTCTCGTGGTGGGGCCAGCGAGGCCACCGATGCCAATGCCGCCAATGGCGAGCAACAATCACAAACAGCCGAGGCACCACAAGCTGGTGAGGCCGCTGTAGCGGAACCTGCTGCAGGCGAAGATGACGCCAAACCGCAGGAAGAAAAGCGCGGCCGCAGGCGGCGTTCACGTGGTGGCAGACGCCCTGAGGCAACAGCCAATCCTGATGTCGATCCGGCAGAAGCTCCGCAGCCAGCGATGGAATTCACTCCAAAAGGTGACGGCGAAGCTGAAGATCCCTGGGACACAACCCCAGAACCGGTCAAACCACGGCGCAGCAGGTCACGCAAGAAACCGGCAGAAGAGACCGCCGTTGAAGATGCGGTTGCAGCTGCACCAGAGGCGCAAGCTGAGGCAACACCTGAGACGGAAGAAAAACCAAAGCGCCGCCGCACCCGCAAGAAAGCGGATGCGCCAGTTGAAGCCGTCGAGGCTGTGGTGGCAGATGCAGCGCCTAAGGCCGATGCCGATGCCGATGCCGATGCCGATGCCGATGCCGAAGAAAAGCCCGCAAAGCCTGTGCGCAAGCGCCGGGTGACCAAAAAATCTGCAGCAGTGGAGGCCGCCGAAGCTGAAGTTTCAGCGCAAGCACCGAAAGCTGATGCAGAGGTAGAGGCAGAAGAAAAGCCAAAACCAAAACGCCGGTCCCGCGCCAAAGCCAAACCAGCAGAAGAACCTGCAGAAGCGGCACCTGAGACTAATGGTGGAGGTGAATCTGCGGCTCAAGAGACGAAAGCCGAAACACCCCCGCCACCGCCTGCCGCACCGACCAAACGGGGTTGGTGGAAGCGAGGTTAGGCTATTTTAGCCATGTCTTTAGCCGGGTAACCGCATCGTTCATATGCAAGGTGGACCCGGCAAAAGACATTCGCAAGAAACGGCTTCCCCGGACGTTGTCAAAATCAGCGCCGGGGGTCGTTGCGACCCCGATTTCCCGCAGCATTTTTTCTGCAAATGCAAAGCTGTCATTGGTGAACCGGCTCACATCTGTATAGATGTAAAAAGCCCCGTCCACTGGCGTGAATTCGCTAAAACCGGCCTTTGGCAACTCTTCCAGCAAAATTTCGCGATTTGCGGCATATACAGCCTTTAGCGCCTCGGTTTCCTCTCGTGCCTCAAATGCGCCCATAGCGGCGAATTGCGATAACGTGGGCGCTGAAATATAGAGGCTCTGCGCCAGGCATTCGACCGCACGCAACATGCGTTCCGGCACAACCATCCAGCCAATGCGCCAGCCGGTCATACAGAAATATTTCGAAAACGAATTGATGATGATGGCGTCATCAGAAAATTGTAATGCGGTGGCCTGTTCCACCCCATAGGTCAGACCGTGATAAATCTCATCGGATATGAACCACAATCCGGCGGCTTTGCATGCATCGCACACCTGGCGCAAAGCATCCGGGGTCATCATCGTGCCTGTCGGATTGTTTGGGCTGGCGATCAGCACGCCTTGAATGTCACCCCCCATCGCAGCAATCTCTGCAGGGTCAGCCGCCCAGCGGGTTTTTGGGCCAGTGGCAAGCTCCACCATTTCCAGGCCAAGCCCAGCCAGCAAATTCTTTTATGCGGGATAGCCAGGCATCGGCAGCGCCACCTTATCGCCCGCCTCAAATGCAGCAAGAAAGGCGAGAACAAATCCAGCGGAAGACCCGGTCGTCACGACAATGCGTTCTGCTGGCACCCTCACCCCGTAGGTGTCGAGATAATGCAAGGCAATGCGTTCGCGCAACTGCGGTAGGCCGAGCGCATTTGTGTAGCCGATAAGCTCGCTATCCAACGCCTTTCGGGCAGCTTCCACCACCGCACGCGGTGGCGGTGAGGATGGCTGGCCCACTTCCATATGG
>CAJQND010000084.1 GCA_905479595.1 uncultured Hyphomicrobiales bacterium | reverse complement strand
CAAACGCGATCTTGAGCGGATGCAGGAACAAGGCGAGAAAATTCTCGGTCCTGCGGAAAAGGCGCAACCTGGTGATGTGTCATTTGACCCATCCCTTGATCCAAACGACCCGATTGAGATATGGGGCAAACGCATTGGCCGTGGCCTGGGTTTCCTGTTCGCGGCTTATCTGATTTACCACCTCGTCACCACCTACATTATCAAGTGAAAACAAGAGCCTGAGCCGAAACAAAAACCGGTTGCCATGGTGGCAACCGGTTCCTGTGCAAGGTGAGCCCCTTCGCGGGAGCAGGGCTCGAACCCTGACCCTATCGCTAGATTGCGCTGCGCTTTTTTTGTCTGTGTCGGAGTATTGAAATGCGCACCGCCCTTTTCGATTTAAGGAGGATAGAAAACTCAAACTGAACCTTTTCTGACCGCACTGTTCAGAAACCATTCACAGTTCGCAAACTGTCCCATTTCGTCTCATTTATTTGCATAATTCCTCTGGTCAGCCCAAAGTTATCTGCGGTGTTGCTTCGGCCAATCACTTATCGCTCATGACTGCATTGGCAAAGAGCGTGTAGACCCCAAATTACTTCACCAGTTCGATTTCGCCTGGCCGCCAGGTTTTGTCAAACCAGGGTTCAGTGGGGCTATAGAGGCGCAGGAGACAGAACCAGCCTTTTTTGGGGCGTGTTTGTATCCAGTTGGCTTCTTTGCCTTTCGGTGCCTTCGGTCCAAAATATATGTCGATGGAGCCATCTTCATTCGTATCCAACTTGTCCCGCTTGTTGTTCTTGTTCGGATACGGTTGACTGGTTTGTATCATTGAGCGCGTCTGCGAATCGTAGACGACCACCGACATGAACTGCTTGGCAGGGGCATCCCCGGGAAGGTTCAGCTTATAATTCTTGCCGCCATCCAGATAATCTCCACTGCTATCCAAATATCCCCATGCATATTGCGAACCCTTGCCGATCAGTTTCCATACCATGGCCGGAGAGTTGAACGTCGCCATGTAGAAATACTGTGCCCTCGCATCAAGGTTACGCCCGCCAAAACCGTTATCTTTGATATACTCGTGAGAGTTACCAATCATTCCACGTTTCCAATAGCTATTCTCATATAGAAATTCGGATTTATCACGTTCGTACCAAAACAGGGCACGTGCGGTCGCATTTCCTAATTTTGCGGCTTGCGTCAGAATTTTCTTCATCCGTTCGTCCGGGGCAAACGGTTTACCTTTCTGGATACCAATGGACGCAAACAAACCACGAGTTTCCATATCAAGGAATTGTAGTGGTTCGCGATCTATCACAGCATGAAGTTCTTTATAGAATTTAAAGTTGGCGGAATGAACCGTGTTGAAATCCTTACCCGTGCCATTGATAAACTCCATTTTCGGTGGATTGGTAGCAGTACTAAGCGGATAAATTTTGATGCCATTTCTGAACAATTTGCTGGAAAAATCCGGTTTTCCATCCTTTAGGAATCCACGCAACAAAACCCAGACCGCATAGCTGCGTGAACTGACAATCGTATATACGCCCTTGGGAACTATCCCTTCGAAATCGGCCACATCATAACCGGGTGGCAGAATCAGAAATTTACCGCCTTTGCCTTGATGGGGGCCAGGAGGACCCATATCGATGACATTTCGGGTGAACGAATCAACCATAATCCCGGGTCCTGTTCCGGCAGGTATTTCTACCACCGTTGGTCCATCTCTCTCCAGATTGAGAAAAGATGTGAAGTAAACAGTACCGGCGTTGCCGGTGAGAAACAGCGATTTGCTGTCCATTAAACCGTCAAAGATAATCGCCTGGTTGGCCTCAACCTGTCCAAGCGCTAAATGACCAGCGCGACCAGCCTCGAAATTAGAGGCCGGCATACCCATTAGCATCGCTTGCACACCGCGATTCAGATCCAGATTGGCAAAGAGTGCTTTAGCCGCCGGTTCTTTGGGAATCCCATCAAAAAATTCCAGCGTACCGATCTTGGTTTCGATCGAATCGGGTGTCAAAATCGAGTCTGGAATTTTGGTGTTAAAGCCGGGAGTTGCTTCTTGGGCGATGGCTTGCCAGTTCATTGTCGCAGTGGCACCTATAAACACAGAAACCGCAAATAATCTTCCCAGCTTTTTCAACATAAACCTTGTTCCTTTTTACCGCCTCATGATTTTATTGTATGAGATAGTAATATAGTTCGCATATCGACGAAATTACCAATGGTTGTCATTTTCGGACACTACGATAAGCTGGTTTAGTAATCTGGAGGCTATTGGGTTGGGAAGGCCATGAGTTCAACAGTTCCGATGATTTCGGCGTTGACATTGCGCGGAATGCCCGAATTTATTCACAGCGAATTTGGCGCCCGCGCTCTAAGAAAAGTTTATGATCAGACAGGTCTTCCAGTTGGAATCATGGATGTTGAGAATGCATACATCCCTGAAGCGGCTCTGTCAGGCTTCATTGAGGCTGCTGCACGCAACGCCGGAGATCAGCACTTTGGTCTCCAACTTACACCGTATCTTTCTGTAGCATCTTACGGGACTTGGGGACGTTATGTTCTGGAGGCACCAACATTGCGTGAGTGCTTGGTAAGATTTGGGCAAGTGATCGATCTTCATGCCTCATATCGCAGTTGGACGACCTTTGCCGAGGGGAACCTAGTCTGGATACGCTACCGGTTTCAGATCGAAAAGAGCGAGAACTATGCCAACCTTGCATATTGCGGGGTCGGCGTTTTAGCGAACATCATTCGCCACTATGCGGGAACAGATTGGCACCCTGAAGCGGTAGAGTTCGACATTGACCGGCCAAGACGCAGTTTGGGAATTCAACGCTCGTTTTCCTGCGATCTTCACTTTAAGGCGAGCGGTATCGGGGTAGCTTTTCGAAAAGACCTTCTTGGCTTGCGTCGGGCGGGCGTCCCTGTTGCCAAGCCCACTTCACTTGCCGATGTCAGACGTTCGAGGACCTCGCAGGTACCGACAACACTGCCGGATGCGGTCGCGGAAATCATACGCGTCCAGGGTCGCAAAGGCCAGGTCAACATGGATGCTACGGCACGCATTCTCGATATGGGTACACGTCGACTGCGCCGGCAATTGGAACGGGAAGGCGCGTCGTTCCGCGAAATGACCCGAACAATCCGAACCGATCTTGCCAAGGAGCTTATCGCCGGAACGTCGATGCCAATTTCTGCAATTTCAACTGATTTGGGCTATGCCAATACGGCGATATTTTCGCGCGCCTTTTCTCGCGATGTGGGGTTGAAACCCTCTACCTTCCGAACGATGACAGCTCATTTGCAAATGTGACATGCCTTGTTTAAAACTAAGCTTGAGAATACGGCTATGCCAAACTGGCAGAAACAAAATCAGGGGCAATGAGAAATACATAATCCACTAGTGATCCAGCAGGCCCATTGCCTGCATTTTTTTTGAGCTTTCCCCTCGCAATCTAGCGCAAGTACAGCTACACACATCCTGGCTAAGGCAATTGTTCTTCCAGGATTCCATCTGTATGGACTTATCCATTCTTTTTGATTTTGCGTCGATCATTCTCGCCGATATCGTTCTTTCAGGCGATAACGCGCTGATCATCGGCATGGCAGCTGCATCTCTTTCACCTGAGCTGCGCCGGCCCGCAATTATCTATGGCATGGCAGTCGCCGCAATCTTGCGAATTATCTTCGCAGTGTTCGCAACCTACCTTCTGGCAATCAAGGGTCTCTTGTTTCTCGGCGGCCTGCTGCTGCTATGGGTTTCATGGCGGCTTTATGGGGAAATCCGCGAAAACCAGGCACGCCAGGCAGCGGCAGCGCAAGAAGAGATGGAAGAAGGCGGATATCAAGGCCCGCCACGGCGCACCATGGCCTCCGCACTGTTGTCCATCACTATTGCCGACGTTTCCATGTCTATCGACAATGTGCTGGCTGTCGCTGCCATTGCCCGCGACAACACTGCCATGCTGGTTTTCGGGTTGGTTCTGGCAATCGCACTTATGGGCTTTTGTGCTACGATCATTGTCAAGCTGCTTAGCCGTTTTCCTTGGATTTCCTGGGCGGGTCTCGTCATTTTGATTTATGTATCGCTGAGAATGCTGTGGGAAGGCTGGCCGGAAGTGGCAACCCTTCTGGGGCTTGCTTAAGAGCAACGTCTCACCTTTTTCTTCAGGCCTTCCCAAGAAAGTAAGTCAGCCGCCTTTTGGTTTCGTTTTGCCGAAACGCTTGCGTAACTCGACGCAATGGTCGATATCGTCGGCGCTTGGGGTAAAGACGTAAAAAACGTGCCCGTCAGCCTCCGCATTTTTCCTGATGAAATTCAACGGATCAAAACTATCACCGTGCACCGGGGTAAACTGAACGCTCACCCATTGCGATCCCGCGCCGCGCTGTTTCAGATAAAAAGGCACCGCAAAATCACTTCGAACATGGCCACCACCAGCAATCAACACCGCGCCGTCGCCGCTTTGTGCACCTGCTGCCAGCAAAGCATCTGCCATGGAAGCATCGCGCACCCTTTGCACCTTTCTCATGGCAGGTAATGCGGTTTGCGGCAGCATGTTGCAGTGGCCTTCCTGCAATGTGGTGTTCAAGCACTTTTGAAGGCTTGTGGGGAGCGGTTTATCCAGACCCCAGGCTTTCCATGCGAATTGACCGTC
>CAJQND010000083.1 GCA_905479595.1 uncultured Hyphomicrobiales bacterium | reverse complement strand
GCACTAAACGCTGCGCCTTCCAGTGGTGCAGACGTGCTCATTCAGGAATTGGAGGACTTCACACCGCCTCATCTGCGGCCAAAGGCGCGTGCCCTTTCACCTGATATTCTTGCAAGCTGGAGGGCAACAGGTGCGATGACTGCGGTTCGGGTAAACCCGTTGGATGGCGATGGAATGGATGATCTGCGCGCGGTCATGCGCGGCGCACCAGATATCGTTGCCCTGCCAAAGACGGCTTCCCCCCAACACATCATTGCTCTCGATGCAGCGGTTTCGACATTTGAGAACGATTATGGGTTACCAAATGGCCAGACCTTGTTATTGCCCAACATAGAGACCGCCACCGGCCTTGTGCGCACAATGGAGATCGCCACGGCCAGCCCGCGTGTTGCAGGTTGTCTTCTCGCCTCCGAGGATTTGGCCGCTGATCTGGGCGCAGAACGCACGAAGCAAGGCACAGAACTTGCCTATTGCCGCCAGCGTTTTCTTGTTGAATGCATTGCTGCGGGAACCCACGCGGTGGATTGTCCTTATACGTGGCAAGATACAAATGGCGCTCAGTCAGGCGCTGAATGGGCGCGGCACCTGGGCTACCGGGCCAAAAGCGCAGTTGCCCACGATCACGCCGCTATTATCAATTCGGTTTTCACTCCATCTGAAGAAGAGGTAGAACACGCAAAACGCATCATCACCGCATTCGAAGATGCGCAGGCGCACGGGGCTGGCCGGGTGGAACTGGATGGGTCGCTGGTCGAAACACCAATTTATCAAAACGCCCGGCGGTTAGTTTCACGGGCATTGCAACTGGACGAAATAAAACAGTGATATTCACCCGTCAATCATGTAAACAGTTTTAACATGAACTGGAATAAGAAAAGCAGCCGGAAATATCACCATGGCAACCTGCGGGAAGCCTTGATTGAGGCGGCTCTCGACCTTATTGGCGACAAAGGCGTTGCTGGCTTTACGTTTGCGGAAGCCGCGCGCAAAGCTGGCGTGAGCCCGGCCGCGCCCTATCGCCATTTTAAAGACCGCGACGCACTGATGGCAGACGTCGCAACCAAAGGTTTTCAGGCCTTTAATGCGGCTTTGCAGGCGGCTTGGGCCAATGGCAAGCCGGGCCCGTTTTTGGCCCTGCAGAATACCGGTCGCGCCTATCTGGAGTTTGCCCGAAAAGAGCCTGCATATTATTCGGCAATGTTCGAATCAGGCCTTCAACCGCCGGAGTATCCCGAACTACGCAAAGCTGGCGATGAAGCATTTGAAACCCTGCGAAATGCCGTAGAAGCCCTTGTTTCCGAGGTTTCGAGCCCCCATCCACCGCCAGTTTTCATGGTTGCCTTGCATATTTGGGCGATGTCGCACGGAATAGCCTCACTGTTTGGCCGCGGTGATGGAGCCAGCCGCCGCCAGCCGATTGAACCACCAGAGCTTCTTGAAGCTAACATCCTGATTTATCTGCGTGGATTGGGCATGGACGTTTAGTTTTAAGCCTGCACAAGGTGCTTATTTCTATTTTTTTGTTTCGACAATCTTGACATTTCCAAACGCCTCCCCCAAATATGTGAATGTGAATAACATTAACATTGACGTTTTAAACAATGAATATGAGGTAGAAAAGCATGACCCTCGTTGATCGACTGGACGAATATGGGAAGCCAGCCTGGATCACGCTAATGATCTTGGGCTTTGTGGTCTTCTGGCCGCTTGGCCTTCTCACTTTAGGATATATGATGTGGAGCGGACGCATGAAATGCAGCAGCAAAGGCAAGGTGGCGGCCTATGAAAGCCACGGTTTGACCGGCGGCAAAAGCGGCCCCGGACGCTGGTACCGGCCTTCGAAATTCTCCGGCACAAGCGGCAACCGCGCATTCGATAACTACCGCGAGGACACCCTGCGCCGGCTCGAAGAAGAGCAGGAAGAGTTTCAGGGGTTCCTGGATAAATTACGCCAGGCCCGCGACAAGGCAGAGTTCGACCAATTCATGGCCGACCGCGCCAAAAATGACGGTGCAACCGATGTTGACGCAGATGTAGAAGACATCAAAGAAGTAAAATCGTAATCTGCCATTGGCGCGAATACGACAAACAATTAAAAACCGGAGCGGTTTAACCTGCTCCGGTTTTTTGTTCAGCTTGAAGGTTGCGGCTGCGGATCAGAACCAAAATCATTCGAGCCCTCGGTTCCTCTCTGTATGATCCAATACAGCAACACAAGCACGCCAACGACCGGCAAAAGCCCCAGCAGCAACCACCAGCCTGATTTGTTCAGATCGTGCAAACGCCGGACGCTTACCGCCAGATTGGGTAAAAACATCGCGAGTACAAACAACATACTAAGTGGCTGACCGGCGTTTTCATCGGTGATATTGAAGCCGAGCGACGGAGCAATTACAAACGTATCGACGAGCCCGATCGCAAACAGCGCCAGCACATATGCAAGCACCCACCACCAATAATCACTTCGAGATGCCCGCCCGGTAAATGTTGCAAACTGTGACAGAACCGAACGCGCCGCTTCACCCATATTCTGTGCCAATTTTTTCCCCAGATGCAGTTGCCCGTATGTTCAGTACGGAAAGAACGCCCGATCGGATTATGCAAAACACATTTGTGGATAAATCACGCGCTCTGGCTTAAGCTCAGCGCAGAAATTCATTCACTTTTCAGGAGCTAGTCATGACACTAAAACGCATCGGCGCAGGCGCGCGTATGAGCAAAGGAGTTATCCATAACGGCACAGTTTATTTGTCTGGCCTGGTGGGGGACAACACGGCGGGCCAGCCGGTCAGCGTGCAGACACAGGAAGTTCTGGATCAGATCGATGGTTTTCTGGCTGAGGCAGGCACAGATAAATCCAAAATCATTCGTGCATTTGTGTGGCTCACCGATATGGATACCTGGGGAGAAATGAACGAGGTTTGGGATGCATGGGTGAAACCTGGCGAAACCCCGACGCGTGCCGCCATTCACTCACCAGCGCTCGCCCTGCCCGGGCTCTATGTGGAAATTATGGTCGAAGCGGCGATTTAGAGCGCACGCGGTTTCACGCCACACAGCATTTCACGTTTTCCTGCAAAGCCAGGCTCTTTGCACACATCGAAGCCCGCACTTTGCAGGTTGCGGCGCACCCAGCCCGCAACCGTGTAGCTGGCAATCGTACCGCCCGAAACCGTTTGGCCATAGACAGCGCACATCAGTTCCGGCGACCACATATCCGGATTTCGGGCGGGCGAAAACCCGTCCAGGTACCAGGCGTGCGCTGCATCGTTCCAATTGGCCAACCCGGTTAGCGCATCAGCACGCACCAACCTGAGCCTGGTTTGTGAATCCAGCGCCCAGTCATTGGGTTCACCTGACAAACGCGGCCAAAACTCAAGAAGCCTCGCGGTCAGGGGTGCCAGCTCTGGCCAGCGCGAAATGGCGCGCTCAATCTGATCGCCTTCCAACGGGAAACCTTCAAAGGAAACAAATGTCAGCGTCTGGCCGATTTGGCGTGTTGCTTTCCACACCCGCCATGTCTCGAGAAAATTAAGACCGGTGCCAAATCCCAATTCACCTATAGTGAAGTTCTCAACTCCGGCCCAACGCCCCGGTAATCGGTTTCCGCCTATGAACACATGACCGGTTTCCCCGCGACCATCGGCGCGGGAATAAAAATGATCGCCAAACTGCTCTGAAAAGGGCTGATCATCTTCATGCCAGGACAGTTCGTGGCTGAGATTGTGCACACCACCGGTCATCATCGAATGATGAACGGGTTGGCGGTGCTTTCATCGGTTTCTATCCACACGGTTTTGGTTTGCAGATAGGCATCAATGGCCTCCTGGCCGCTTTCGCGCCCAATGCCAGAGCGTTTGTAACCGCCAAATGGAGCCATGAAACTTACGGCACGATATGTGTTCACCCACACAGTGCCAGCTTCCAGGCCTTCTGACATCTTGATCGCACGGGCAATGTCGCGGGTCCACACGCCGGAAGCCAGACCGAACGGGCTGTCATTGGCAATTGCCAGTGCTTCCGCATCGCTTTCAAATGGAATGATTGACAGAACGGGACCAAAAATTTCTTCGCGCGCAACCCGCATGGAATTATCAACGCCTGCGAAAATGGTGGGCTCAACAAACCAACCATTACCAAGTTCAGGCGATTTGGGTACGCCGCCACCAAGCAAACATTTTGCACCACCCGCCTTTCCAGCCTCAATCAGCTCAAGAATATGTTTGCGTTGAGGTTGGGTCGTCACCGGGCCAACCTGGGTATCAAGCTTTGATGGATCTCCGAGTTTGGCCGTTCGCGCCACATCCAACAGCCGCTCGACAACTTCATCATGTATGGATTTTTCGACCAATAGCCGCGAACCGGCAATGCAGGTTTGCCCCGAAGCGGCGAAAATGCCGGATATAGCTCCCATCACGGCGGCATCGAGGTTAGCATCAGCGAAAATGATGTTGGGTGACTTGCCACCCAGTTCCAACCCGACATGTTTCAACGTCGGCGCAGCCGCTTCATAGATCCGTTGACCGGTCATGTCGCCGCCGGTAAACGCGACTTTGGCAACATCTTTATGGGCAGCAAGCGGCGCACCGGCTTCCGGTCCAAATCCGGTGATCGTGTTAACAACGCCGGGCGGAAAGCCAGCTTCTTCGAATAAACTGACAAATTCCAAAGTTGATACCGAGGCGTGCTCTGATGGTTTGATCACCGCGGTATTTCCCGCAGCAAGCAGGGGTGCCAGCTTCCATGACAACAACAAAAGCGGAGAATTCCAAGCGGTAATGGCAGCGACAACCCCAAGAGGTTCGCGGCGGGTGAACGCAAAGCGGCTGGCCTTGTCCATAGGCAAGACCCTGCCTTCTATCTTGTCAGCAAGGCCTCCATAATAACGATACCACTCAGCGAGATAGGCAGTCTGCGCCGACATCTCGGCGATCAGTTTGCCATTGTCCCTGGTTTCCAAAGCTCCCAGTTCATCCGCCCGCGCGGCAATCAAATCGGCCAGGCGCACCAAAAGCTTGCCGCGACCTGTAGCGGTGATCCCCTTCCAATCTGGGCCATGAAAAGCATTTTTCGCGCTCGCGACAGCGGCGTCAACGTCATCATGCGTACATTTGGGAATGCGCGCCCAAGGGGATCCTTCATAAGGATTGTAGGAATCGATCCATTCTCCATTGCCCGATGCAACGCGCTTGCCATCAATCAGATTGAGAAATTCCTGAAGTTGTTCCGCCATGCTTACCCCATTTCACTGTTCACGCCTGATCCGAATATATATGCCGAAAATCCGGCCGCTCGGTTGCGAAATAATGTACCCACACATAGGCGTGGTTGAACAGCGCTACGATCAGCCCAGCTGTTGAATTGAACCATAGTGCCGCCGCCCAGAGCAGAAAAAACCCATACACATACATGCCATTGGAGGTATATTTGAAAATTCCGCGTGTCTCAAAAGGCCGTTCACGGGCCGCCGGGTCAAAATGATCATCCCCAAACGCCCGGTCAAACGTGAAGTACCGCCGCACTGAATAAAACAGATAAATCGCTGGCAACGCCATAATTATCGCCAGCACGCGGGCGAGTTCCACCGGCAATACAAACGTATCGCGATTGGCATATGCGATGAAAAAAACCGCCATAATGCGGGCAATTCCCAATATAGCGAAGCCGACCGTGTAGGCCCTGAAACCGCGCCCGCCGAACATCGGGCTGATAGCTTTCTTATGCAATTCCAGCCGCCAAATAAGCCAGACATAGACTTGATGCACGACAGCGATCGCAACTCCAAGCCAAAGCCAAAATGGTGTACCCAAACCGAATAACTCGCCCTGCGTCGCGCCCGGTAATTTCATCGCCAGGAACACAGCGCCAAGCAAAGCCAACAAGCATACAAGGTGAAGCCATTGGCCTTCAAAAATTGCGCGCATTTTCATCGTGCGTCCCCCTTTATCACCAGCTATACTTGCAGCGAAAATGGGAACAAATTACGTGCGCTACATTCATAAAATCACCTTTGCCGTCATCATCCTGCTCGGTACGTTTGGGCCTGCCCATGCAATTACCCAGCGCGAAAAATGCACCACCTATATTGGAATGATGGAAACTTTTCTGCAAGTCGCGCAAGGTGCGGTTGACGCGGGGATCGACGTTTACACCAATGATCAGATCAAGGCTTTCCGAAAGTTTCCACCAGCCGCGCGCGCACAACTGACCAAGCGGAAATATGGAAACTGCGTTGGGGTATACAAACAGTTCTACGCAGTGGTCGAACCAAGCGACCGGCGCACTCTGCAGATGATGGAACGCGATAATTTCTCGGTCTCGAAATAGATTGGTTCAGGTCAGGTAAACTTGCGGAACATTTTCATCTGATCAAAAAGTTCTTCCAGTTTAGCCATCCGCTCTTTGGTCTCATCCCAGTTTTTATCTTGTACTGCGGCGATCAATGCCTCGATCAAAAACAAAGTGACAGCTGAGGAATCCCACGCGGATGGAGCTTCAATCCGGCAATGAAACGAGTGGGCAGCATGACGGGCAATAGGCGACCCCCATTGGTCGGTAAAAAGAACGACGGTCACATCTCTTTCGCGCGCCATTTCCGCAAGCCGCAGCATGTCATGTTCGTAGCGGCGGATATCAAAAACAATCAGGACATCGCCCGGCTGCATATTCAAGACATAATGGGACCAGGCATTTGAATTCGGCGGCATATAAACCAGCCCATCGCGCAACATCTGCAAGTGTGTGAACAGATAATCGGCAAGAGAGCGTGTGATCCTGCCGCCGGCAATATGAACCAATCTGTCCTGATCACTTAATAGCTGTTTCACGGCATCGAACGTATCAGGATTTATGTGCCGCAACGTCTGGGCCAGATTTTCCATAACAGCGTCGGCAAACCTGTTCAGGATATGGGTGTCGGGCGCTGATTCTGACCATCTGTCATGCTTGGCGATCGGATTGGATATCTGGGCTTCGAGTTCAACCCGCAATGCTTTTTGCATCTCCGGAAACCCACCAAAGCCAAGCTTTTTTGCCATTCTTGCAACGGTAGGGGGCGACACGCTTGAGGTTTCGGCGACCGCTGTAATGCTCCCAAGCCCAGAAACCGGATAGTTTTCAAGCATGGCATTTGCCAATTGCCTTTCAGCGCGGGTTAAATCTTCGAATTGGCTGTGAATTCGTTCAGCGACTGTAAGGTCTTGCACTTGCCCCTCCCGGCACGGCTGACTGTATTTAGTCAACACTACTGTAAATCAATTGAGAAAAATATATTCCATGTAAAAGTCTTTTGAAAAAAACATTTCAGAATCGTTCTTGACATCGCAAGTGTTTCTGAAAAGATATCCTAAAAATACAATGTGAGGCAGCTCTTTTTTGACGATCAGAAAACACGTTACAGAAAACACGTCCCGAACGGATCCAACAGTTGAGGTTATCAACCCCTCAGGTGGCAGCGACGTCGTTTTTGTCTGCGAGCACGCTTCGCGTTTTATCCCGGAGGAGTTTGGCGGACTTGGACTGCCAGAAGCTTTACTGGAAAGTCATATCGCCTGGGATCCGGGCGCATTGAGCATCGCACAAGAGCTGTCATCAGCGTTTGACGCGCCCCTTGTCGCCCAAAAGGTTTCGCGGTTGCTTTATGACTGCAATAGAATGCCCGGAATGCAAAGCGCTATTCCCTCAAAAAGTGAATCGTTCGAAATTCCAGGCAATACAGGTTTAACTGATGCACAGCGCCAGGAAAGAATAGACAGATTCTATACCCCGTTTCGCAACGCTCTGACCGCCTGTCTCGATGCAAAAATAAATGGCGGCGGCATGCCAATCATTGTCACCATTCACTCATTCACCCCAATATTTATGGGCAAAGCACGGCAAGTGGAAATCGGCATCCTGCATGATGCAGATGTCAGACTAGCGGGCATTCTCGCACCGCTATTGCGTGCCGGGGGTGAATATGACGTGCAAATCAACGAGCCATATGGACCCAAGGACGATGTTACCCATACATTGGTTGAACACGGGATTTCCCGGGGGTGCCTGAATGTCATGCTCGAAGTTCGAAATGATTTTATCACCAGCCAGGAAAGCCAGATCAAAATGGCCAACTGGCTGGCAATACATCTGAAGCAAGCCATTACCACAGCCAGAAAGAAACTTGGACTGGCAAGCCGTGCCCGCTAAGCTGGTGGAAAGGAGATTATGCCAAAAGCCATTAGAAACTATGTGAAATATGTCGATGCGGTAAACCGTGTCGTCGGGTTGTTCGCCATGTATCTGGTGTTCGCGATGATTGGCGTTTTGCTCTACTCTTCTATTTCCAAGACATTTTTTCTGCCCGCGCTGTGGACCCTGGAAATGGCGCAGTTCATCATGGTTGCCTATTACCTCCTTGGCGGCGGGTATTCCATGCAACTCGGTGCCCATGTGCGCATGGACCTGATGTATGACCGGTGGTCTGAAAAAACCAAAGGCAAGGTCGATTCAGTTACTTCCCTGTTCATGATTTTCTTTTTGGTCATCCTGTTATATGGCGGCATTTCAAGCACCCTGTACGCGTTGGAATACGGCGAGACCAGCCGCTCTATCTGGTCTCCAAAAATGGCACCCATAAAAATTGTGATGGATATCGGTATTTTGCTCACGTTGATGCAGGCAATTGCCATCTTCTTCAAAAGCCTGGCAACCGCCAACGGTAAGGACATCACATGAGTTACGAATTCATCGCAATTTTGATGTTCTCCACAATGATGGTGATGTTAATCACCGGTCAGCGGGTATTTGGTGCAATTGGCTTCGTCGCCGTCATTTTTGCGCTTTTCTTATGGGGAGATGGCGGAGCAGAACTGGCTTTCAGCGCCAATATGAAGGTGATGAAATGGTACCCCCTGCTCACATTGCCGCTATTCGTTTTCATGGGATACATCCTGTCGGAATCCGGAATTGCCGAAGATCTCTACAAGATGTTCCACGTGTGGATGGGCGGTTTGAATGGCGGCCTCGCCATTGGCACTATTGGCTTGATGGTTGTCATTTCAGCGATGAACGGTCTCAGTGTGGCCGGAATGGCGATAGGCGCCAGCATTGCCCTGCCTGAATTGTTGCGCCGGGGGTATGACAAAGTCATGGTCACCGGGGTGATCCAGGCGGGATCTTCACTGGGCATTCTGGTTCCGCCAAGTGTCGTGCTGGTTCTGTATGGCATGATCGCCCGCCAGCCCGTCGGTAAGCTGTGGCTGGCCGGTGTTTTTCCTGGCCTGATGATGGCCGGGCTTTTTATTCTCTACATCGCCATCCGCTGCAAGCTGCAACCCGAACTTGGCCCGTCCCTTAGCAAGGAAGAGCGCAATGTGGGCTGGGGAGAGAAATTCCGGCTTTTAAGCGCTGGCCTGGTTCCACTGTTCATCTTTGTTTCCATGACCGGCCTGTTTCTGATGGGTAAAACAAGCCTTGTAGAAAGCTCCGCAGTTGGCGCAACCGCATCACTGATTGCCGCATTGGCACGCGGAAAGCTGACCTTCCGCATCCTTCATGACAGCGTACAAAAAACACTGGCCATTTCCTGCATGTTCATGTGGATCATTCTGGCCGCTCTCGCATTTGGCGCGGTGTTCGACGGGCTTGGCGCAGTGAAGGCAATTGAATCTTTCTTCCTAGGGCAGCTTGGTCTGAACCCGTGGACGGTTTTGATTATGATGCAGCTTTCATTCATCCTCATGGGCATGTTTCTCGACGACACAGCCATGCTGGTAATTGTCGCGCCGCTTTATGTACCCATGGTCGGCCAACTGGGTTTTGATCTTATCTGGTATGGTGTGCTGTACACGATCACGTGTCAGATTGCTTATATGACACCGCCGTTCGGCTATAATCTGTTTTTGATGAAGGCTATGGCACCAAAAGAAGTGACTTTGACCGATATTTATAGGTCGGTGACGCCGTTTGTTTTGATAATGATGGTTGGCCTGACGCTGGTCATTGTATTTCCGCAATTGGCGCTCTGGCTGCCGGAACATGTTAGCATTCGCTAAAGTACAACTCAGGAGAAGCAAGAAACAGGAATTCAGCAGCACAAATAACAATGGTCCACACATAATTGCTGCTGCCAAAACACTTCAAACAAGTGGGCCGTTTGAAGAAAACAAAACCCTTAAGGGAGAGTCCAAATGACGAATAGACGTGATTTTCTAAAAAAAGCAGGCGTTGCCTCTGCTGCCGTTGGCGCAAGCACCCTTGCTGCACCGGCTGTGCTCGGCCAGTCCCCTATCAAATGGCGGTTGCAAACCTATGCAGGCGCTGCCCTGGCTGCCCATGTGGTCAAGCCAGCAATTGACTCATTCAACAAAGTTGCCAATGGCGAAATGGTGATTGAGCTATACACCGCCGACCAGCTCGTGCCGACTGGCGAATTGTTCCGTGCGATGCAAAAAGGTACGATCGACGCTGTTCAGAGCGACGAAGATTCAATGTCTGCGCCGGTGGATGTATCTGTGTTTGGCGGTTATTTTCCGTTCGCCACTCGCAACAGCCTGGATGTGCCCGTGCTCTTTAATCAGTACGGTTTGAAGGAAATCTGGGAAGAGGCATATGCCGAGGTCGATAATGTGACCTGGCTGAGTGCCGGTTCCTGGGACCCGTGCCACTTCAACACCACGAAGCCGGTTCGCAGCCTTGCTGATCTGAAGGGCCTCAGAGTTTACACCTTCCCGACTGCGGGTAAGTTCCTTTCGCAGTTCGGTGTTATTCCGGTCGAAATCCCATATGAAGATGCCGAAGTGGCAGTGCAAACCGGTGAACTGGATGGCATGGCCTGGTCCGGCATCACCGAAGACTACACCGTGGGTTGGGCAGATGTGACCAAGTACTTCCTCACCAATAATATCACTGGTGCGTGGATTGGCTCATTCTTTGCCAATTCAGAAAAGTGGGATGCGGTGCCTCCGCACCTGCAGGAATTGTTCCGTCTTTGCATGGACAGCTCACACTACTACCGCCAGCACTGGTATTGGGGCGGGGAAGCAAAACTGCGCACAGAAGGCACAAAGCTTGAACTGACGTCTATTCCAGCTGAGGAATGGAAGCAGGTCGAAGCTGCCGCCCTCACCTTCTGGGACGACATCGCCACAAAGAGCCCACGCTCTGCGAAGGTGGTGGAAATTCTCAAGAAGTATAGCGCCACCATGAACAAGGCCGGCGCACCTTACCGTTAGGCAACACGCAAACATTCCCCGGGGGCAACCGCTTCCGGGGAATTTGAATTTTACCAGACAACATAAAACCAGAATGGCATCCAGATGGCAGGAAAACTAACACTCGACGAGCTTAAAACAGCCGTCAAGAACGGCGAAATCGATACAGTTCTCGCCGCCCAGGTCGACATGCAGGGCCGCTTGATGGGCAAACGGTTTCAGGCAGAATTTTTTATCGAAAGCGCATGGGAAGAAACCCATAGCTGCAACTACCTGCTGGCCACCGACATGGAAATGGAAACCGTTGAGGGTTACAAATCCACCAGCTGGGAGGCGGGTTATGGCGATTACACCATGAAACCTGATCTCTCCACATTGCGCCGCGTGCCATGGCTGGAGGGAACCGCCTTGGTACTGTGTGACATGCTGGATCATAAAACCCATGCAGACGTACCTCATTCGCCACGCGCCATCTTGAAAAAACAAATCGCTCGCCTGGAAAAAATGGGAATGCAGGCGTTTATGGCCTCAGAGCTGGAGTTCTTTTTGTTCAAAGAAAGTTACGACGAGGCCAATGCCATGGGCCATCGTGGCCTGTCACCGATAAGTGCCTATAACGAAGATTATCACATTTTCCAGACCACCAAGGAAGAAGACGTGATGCGCGCCATCCGAACCGGATTGCAGGGCGCAGATATCCCGGTGGAAAATTCAAAGGGAGAGGCGTGCGCCGGGCAGGAAGAAATCAACGTGCGCTACACCGATGCGCTTACCATGGCCGACCGGCACGCAATTATCAAAAATGCATGTAAGGAAATCGCCTGGTCAAAAGGGCGCTCCATCAGTTTCCTTGCAAAGTGGAATTACAACGCTGCAGGCAGCTCTTCTCACATTCATCAATCCCTTTGGAGCACCAAGGGCGAACCCCTGTTCCGCGATCCTGACGGCGAATATGGTATGTCAGAAATGATGCGCCACTATGTTGCTGGTCAGTTGCACCATGCGAGCGAAATCACCTATTTTCTGGCCCCCTATATCAACTCCTACAAACGCTTCATGGAGGGCACATTCGCCCCCACAAAGGCAATCTGGTCGATGGACAATCGCACGGCAGGATACCGGGTGTGCGGTGCAGATAGCAAAGCGATCAGGATTGAATGCCGCGTTGGTGGGTCAGACCTGAACCCCTATCTCGCGATGGCTGCCTTACTGGCTGCCGGCATTGATGGCATCGAAAACAAACGCAAACTTGAACCTGAATTTTCCGGCGATGCCTATGGCGCAAAAGATGCCCGCGAAATCCCGGCGACCCTGCGCGCTGCCGCCGATGCACTGGACGGCTCGGCCATGCTGCGTGCCGCTATGGGCGATGATGTAATCGATCACTATGTTCATGCGGCGAGATGGGAACAATTTGAATATGATCGCCGGGTCACCGACTGGGAAGTCGATCGCGGCTTTGAACGCGCGTAAGGATTAAAGATGACCAACACCTTGAAATGTATTTCCCCGATTGATGGTTCGGTTTTTGCCGAACGCGATATCATGACGCAAAGCCATGTCCAGAATTTGGTGCGGGATGTCCGCGCGGCGCAAAAAAACTGGGCCACAAGACCGCTATCAGAGCGCATTGCGCTGGTGCGCGCGGGTGTTGCCCGGCTTGGAGAAATGAACGATGAAATTGTGCCGGAAATCGCCGGCATGATGGGAAGGCCTGTACGCTATGGCGGCGAATTTGGTGGTGTCGACGAGCGGGCATCTTATATGGCCGACATTGCCGAAAGCGCACTTGCACCTATCATCATCGAAGACAGCGGTGATTTTGAACGCCGTATCGTGCGCGAGTCCCACGGCGTGGTCTTTATCATCGCCCCATGGAATTACCCATACCTCACTGCCATTAACACCGTCGCTCCGGCGCTGATCGTTGGCAATGGTGTCGTCCTGAAACACGCCACCCAAACCCTTCTCGCCGGAGAACGTATGGTCCAGGCATTTACTCAAGCCGGAATACCCGAAGGCTTGTTTGTCAATGTGTTCCTCGACCACCAAACGACCGAGGCACTGGTGTCTGCCAAGGCATTTGATTTCATCAATTTCACCGGGTCTGTGGGCGGCGGCAGGGCAATCGAGCGCGCAGCTGCGGGAACCTTTACCGGGCTTGGCCTCGAACTGGGTGGCAAAGACCCTGGCTACGTCATGGAAGATGCAGATGTCGCCGCCGCCGCAGACACGTTGATTGATGGCGCCATGTTCAATTCCGGCCAATGCTGCTGCGGCATTGAACGCATATATGTGGCAGCTCCCCTTTTTGATGCGTTTGTCGAACGCGCGGTCAGTATTGCCTCCAACTTCAAGTTGGGCAATCCGCTGGACAAAGAAACAACACTCGGGCCGATGGCCAATGTCCGTTTCGCCAACGAAGTACGCGCCCAGACATCCGAGGCCATTGCAGCGGGTGCAAGACCACTCATCTCAAGCGAATTGTTCCCCCAAGACGATGGTGGAGCATACCTTGCGCCGCAAATTCTTGTCGATGTAGATCATGGCATGCGGGTCATGCGCGATGAGAGCTTCGGCCCGGTTGTGGGCATCATGAAGGTTGATGGCGATGATGAAGCTGTTGCGCTCATGAATGACAGCGAATTCGGCCTCACCGCCTCTTTGTGGACCAATGACACACCTCGTGCGGCGGCGATTGGCGCACAAATTGAAACCGGGACAGTATTTATGAACCGGGCAGATTATCTTGATCCTGCTTTATGCTGGACCGGGTGCAAAAACACCGGGCGCGGTGGTGCGTTGTCGCTGATCGGCTATCAGAACCTAACCAGACCAAAATCATTTCATTTGAAAAAAACCTGAGTGACCAACTAAGACTGGGAAAACATGTTGAGTTCTATCGTCGTAGCAATTGCATTTTTAGGCGCAGCTGCACTTTTGTTTTCCAGGCGCTTACAGTCGTCAAAAGACTGGCAGGCAACTGTTACCCCGTTAGCGTCAATTATTGGCAGTGGTTTTCTTGTATCCGTTCCCCTTTTGGCGGGCGAAGTCGGCAATTGGGCAATCATCGCCATGGCTGCACTTATCGCGGCGGCTTTCCTTGTTGGCAACGCAATCCGGTTTAACATACGCCACGGCGAACCTATTTTTGCCAATGCCCCAAAAAACCCGGCAATCCACCTCATTCAATCGTTCGAAAAACTCTCCCATTTCGTTCTGGCCTTCGCTTATTTTATTTCCATTGCCTATTACCTGGTGCTGCTCGGCAACTTCTTGCTCAAGGGCATTGATACCGGTCACCCAGACCTGCCCAAGATGATCGCCACAGCAATCCTCACTGGCCTTGGTGCGCTCGGATTTTTGAAAGGCCTCGGCATGGTAGAGCGGGTGGAGCGCTATGCCGTCGGGATCAACCTTTCGGTTATCGCAGCGCTAATCGTTGGGCTGGCTTGGTATGACGGGGCGGCACTAATCTCCGGCTCTCTGCAATTCAATGATGCAACACCTGCTTTTTCTTTGCAGAAAGTTCAGATACTGCTTGGCCTGTTGATCGTCGTGCAAGGCTTTGAAACCTCGCGTTTTATGGGCGATGAATTCGACGCTGAAACCCGCATCTCCTCAATGCGCCGCGCCCAAATTATTTCCACTGTGATCTATCTTCTGTTTTTCGCGCTGATAACACCGTTGTTCCATTTCCTTGGCAAAGATACCGGAATCACCGCCATTATCGGCCTGGTTGGTCATGTCGCCATCATTTTACCGGCAATGTTGACGGTTGGTGCTGTTGCCAGTCAGTTTAGCGCGTCAGTGGCAGATTCAGTTGGTGCGGGCGGCTTACTTCGCGACATTACCCAGGGCAAGCTTGCCCTCAATCATGCCTATCCGCTGATCGCGCTCGTATCGATTGCTATAATCTGGAACACCGATGTGTTCTCGATTATCACCCTCGCCTCGCAAGCCTTTGCGATGTTCTATCTGGTTCAATGTATTGTCGCCTTCTTGATCGCCCGCGAGAATACGGCCCTGCCCAAGCGCAAGCGGCATATGGCACTATATGCGGTCATGGCAGCATTCTGCCTGTCCATTGTCATGTTCGGTGTGCCAGCTGGTGCGTGAACCATTTTAATTTCCCATCAAACCGGTCATAGTGGTCTTCATGAAACGCATGCTCACAGCTCTGGCGGCTTTGGCCATTTCATTTGGGTTGAATGATCCAGTGCACGCTGGCCAAATCAACATTGGCGGATATTCATTCAGCGATGAACTCGGCGGGTTTCAACTCAAATCAGTGCGCGGGCAAGGGTCTCGTAGGAATCCATTTGTGATCGTGGAAGAATTGCAGTCACCCGGCCCGGTAATCTTGACCATACGCAGATTGCCGCCACCTGCTGATGCAGAATCCGGGCCACATATCGTGCCGCTATACGGCATGCAGATCTCTCTGGAGAAAATAACCGTAAACAAAACAGGTCTCGTTTGGGTCGGTTTTGACCTTGAGCTGCAGGAAAAGCTCAATGTACCAAGCCCGCACGGTGATGGGTTATCATTTGACCAGGTCGAAAAGAGGGAGAACAGCGTCCGCGCCAATCGCTTTGCTGTGGCAGATAGATTGTTTGAACCCCATGACCGGATTCATTTCTTTAAAGGCCATGTGAACCCTGATGATTCGGCACAGTTCACAGTGCATATCACGGATATAACGCCAACCAAGGTCTTTTATCTGCTCCAGGAACCGCAATTCCTGTTTGCACAAAACCAACATCAACTAACATTGGCAGCAAGATAGTTGCCAAGATTCACTGAGCCATAAAATGTCTGAAACAAACTCATCCCCCGAACTGACCATTGATTTGCGCCCGGCAGAGAAAGTGATGCACCTGCCCCG
>CAJQND010000082.1 GCA_905479595.1 uncultured Hyphomicrobiales bacterium | reverse complement strand
GGTCTCACCTTCTTGAATTATTCTTTCAAGTTCGGTGGCTTCCTGGACCTCGTAGGCTCCAGTTCTAATCCGTTCTTTCATGAAATCAGAATAGACAGGAGAGTCGTATCTCAGTTTCACGCCAAAGTGGCTAACAAACTCATTGCTCAATTGTGGCATGGCATCGTCCAAAAGAATCTCTCACCAGAAAATACGCGCGAAGTAATGTGGAAAAAAATTGCCGCAAATCTAATAATATCTATGACCTTATTACATATGGCCCATATGCCTGTCCAATGATCGCGATTGTGCTCATTTAATCCACTGATTTGGACATTTTCACATTTAAATGGGATCAAATGCCGTGTATTGAGGTTGTGAATTTTTTAAAATGTTTCTCTGCACCGTATACAAGGTAAGTTTTCCGTGAAATCAACAATCTGCGATCCCGGCACACATTGGAACCTGCATTCAAAGCAAGTGTTTGCCGTAGTTGGCATGATGCGCAGCGGGTCGAATTTCGTTGAGCGTGCGCTTGACGACGCTCCTGATGTGCTGTGTCACGGCGAGTTGTTCAATCCGCACTTCGTCGGCATTCATCACACGAAAAATAAAATTTTCGCCGGGTATGAACGTGAAAATATTGAAAAGAGAAACGACGACCTTGAGAAATTCCACAGTACGATATTGAAAAATTCCGCAGCTCCAATTGTTGGCATGCGGATTTTTTGTGAGCACCAGCAGGAAGCGCTCAATCAAATCGTTATGAACGCAGAGATCAAAAAAATAATCCTGCGGCGAAATCTTCTTGAAGCTTTCTTATCACTCAAACGCGCGTCCAATAGTGGGCAATGGCTTGTGGGTGACAAGAAATTTCTCGCTAAAATTGACCCCATTGAGATTGATTTCATTGAATTTATTCAATTTGTGTGTATGCAGTCGCTATTCTTCAATGAGGTTGTTTCCACCCTTGAAAAGACTGGTCAGAAATATGTTCAACTGGACTACACTGAGATAAAAAGCCCGGAAAAAATCAATGAGATTTTTGAATTCATCGGTTCAAAGCATCGAGTTGATGTGGTTGAAGAGAAACTGGTTAAACAAAATCAGTTACCCATCGAGAAATCAATTGCCAACTTTGACGAGTTCAAAACAAAACTGGAAAAATCCAACCTCGCACCATGGTTTTTGTGACACATTAGTGTCAGAGCCTAAAATTTGAGAGTTCAAACTGGAAGCGCACGACGTGAGTTTGCAAAAAAAAGTAAAGACGGCAGTTTTTCCTGTGGCTGGGCTTGGCACGCGGTTTTTACCGGCAACCAAAGCCATGCCAAAGGAAATGCTCACTATTGTTGACCGCCCGGTTATTCAACTCGCCGTTGATGAGGCGCGTGAAGCAGGCATTGAACATTTCATTTTCGTTACCGGCCGCAACAAAGCGGTCATTGAAGATCATTTCGACAGGCAATTTGAGCTTGAAGAAACCCTCGCTGCACGTGGCAAAACTGAAGAACTGGAACTGTTGCTGAAAGACCTGCCACAGGCTGGCCAATCAAGCTTTACTCGCCAGCAGGAACCGCTTGGATTAGGCCATGCTGTCTGGTGCGCTCGTAATCTCGTCGGCGATGAGCCATTTGCATTGCTGCTGCCGGACATGTTGATAAAAGCGCAGCCAGGTTGTCTTGCACAGATGTTGGAAACCTATGAGCAAACTGGAGGAAACGTCATCGCGGTGGAAGAAGTAACGCCAGAAAACATCTCGCGTTACGGAGTAGTCGGCATCGGCGAAACGATCGGATCACGTGCGTTTCAAATTTCCAGTATGGTTGAGAAACCACCCGTTGAAGAGGCACCATCAAACCTGATCATTTCAGGTCGCTATATTCTGCAACCGGAAATTTTCGCTGAGATCGAGCGCCAAGACCCAGGTGCTGGTGGAGAAATCCAAATCACAGACGCAATGATACGGTTGTTAGAAAAGCAAGCTTTCGCAGGGGTTCGTTTTTCAGGAAAAACCTATGATTGCGGTGATAAAGTTGGGTTCCTGGCTGCAAATGTTGCATACGGCCTAGACCGGGAAGAATTTGGGGACGCGTTTCGCACGGAAATCGAAACCATTCTCGCGGGAATGAAATCTTAGGACACAGTTACAATCGGCGTGTGACTGGGATAAAGTAGACCCATGAGCGAAGCACCAGGCTATACCGCAGAACCAGAAGATGTGCGCATTGCAGCCGCACGACGGACCCTTTTGGTCGGATGCGATGGATTAAACCAGCTCAATTCAGCTCTTGGTGGCCCGCTTGGGGTAGAATTTATTGCCGCTGTTGAATTGATGGAAAAGGCAACTGGCCGGGTTATAGCTTGTGGCGTGGGTAAAAGTGGGCACATTGCGCGCAAAATAGCCGCCACGATGGCTTCCACAGGAACCGCGGCGCACTACGTTCACCCGACGGAAGCCAGTCATGGCGACCTTGGCATGATAGGTCGCGATGACGTTTTGCTGATCTTTTCTAATTCGGGCGAAACAGCCGAGTTAAAAGACCTTCTTTCCTATTCCCAGCGGTTCTCGGTGCCACTCATTGCAATTACCAGCCGCGCAAACAGCACTCTTGGCCGTGCGGCGGATGTGGCTTTGGAAATCCCAGAACATGATGAGGCCTGCCCAAATGGATTGGCGCCAACCACCTCAACAACCCTGCAACTGGTGCTGGGCGATGCATTGGCCATTGCATTGCTTGAGCATAAAGGCTTCACCGCTGTTGATTTTGCGGCCTTGCACCCGGGCGGCAAACTTGGTGCATCCCTGACCTTTGCCCGCGACCTCATGCATTCTGGAAGCGAGCTGCCCCTGGCAAAACCAGAAGTTAAAATGAGTGATGCTCTGGTTACCATGACGTCAAAGCGCTTCGGTTGTCTGGCAGTGATTGATGACGATGGAAAACTGCTCGGTATTATTACCGATGGTGACTTACGACGCAGCATGAACGCAAACCTTCTCAACGCTCAAGTCGAGGAGATCATGTCAAAAGACCCAGTCACAATCGCGCCTGACACCATGGCCTCAAATGCGTTGAAAACGCTCAACACGCATAAAATTACAACGTTGTTTGTGGTCGACGATAGTAAGCCTGTCGGGATTATCCACATTCATGATCTGCTGCGCGCCGGTGTTCAATAGAAATTTTTATTGTTGCTCCGCATCTGGCTCTACCTGCAGAACTGACCCGTCTACATCCGTTACCTTCACCCATTGTCCTGCAGGTGTGTCGGGGCCCTGCACTTTCCACACCGTGTCATTGATACGCACTTTGCCTTCGCGGTTTTTGATCGGTGTGTCCAGCACATAGGATTTGCCAATAAAGCTCGCCATGCGCTGATTAAGCATTGGCTTGTCGCTGCTCCAGCCGGTGCGGCCAAAATATTTGCGTGAAATCAGCAGAAGTACGATTGTGAGAATCGCAAAAGTGCCAGCCTGCATCTGCCAACTCATTGGCACAAAAAGGACAATCAAGCCGGTAGCCACTGCAGCAAACCCAAACCACAGGAAGAAAAAGGCCGGCGCGAGCAATTCTAACAGAAACATAATCCCGGCAATAATCCACCAGGCCCATCCTCCCAAATTTGCCATTAATTCGGACATATCGGAATTCCTTTGTACTTAATGGAGTGGGTTAGCGTTTCACGCCGGGAACGGAGCCGCTCGCTTTACGGGGTCGGCCTCCGCCAGAGCTGCCATTATCTCCATCATCACCAAATGTTTGCTTGGCGATTTCACCAATACCACCGAGCGCTCCCAAAAGATTGGATGCCTCCACCGGCAGCATCAATACTTTTTGGTTCGGTGCGCTTGCCAGTTTTCCAAGCGCAGTTATATAATTATTGGCCACAAAATAGTTGATTGCCTGAATATCACCTTTTGAAATTGCTTCTGACACCATGGTGGTTGCATTCGCTTCTGCTTCGGCGGCGCGTTCGCGGGCCTCAGCATCTCTGAACGCCGCCTCGCGCTTACCTTCTGCCTCAAGCACAGAGGCTTGTTTTTCACCCTCCGCCTTGAGGATAGCCGACTGGCGTGAGCCTTCGGCTTCCAAAATCTGTGCACGTTTTTCGCGTTCGGCTTTCATTTGCCGGGCCATGGAATCGACCAGATCGCGTGGTGGATTAATGTCCTTGATCTCGATACGCGTAACCTTGATCCCCCAAGGGGTCGTTGCGTGGTCCACCACAGATAACAACCGAGCATTGATCTCATCTCGCTGGGACAATAGTTCATCCAGGTCCATTGACCCCATAACCGTACGCACATTGGTCATTGTGAGATTGAGGATAGCGTTATGGAGATGATTGACCTCATACGTCGCCTGAGCGGCATCAAGCACCTGGTAAAATGCAACACCGTCAACGGTAACCATCGCATTATCTTTGGTAATCACTTCCTGACTGGGCACTTCCAGCAACTGCTCCATCATGTTCATTTTCGAACCAATACGGTCGATGAACGGGATGAGAATGCTCAAGCCCGGTTGCAGCGTCTTCGTGTAACGACCAAGGCGTTCCACCGTCAAATTATACCCTTGCGGAACAATTCTGATCGCCCGGACAACGAATATGGCGACAATAACAAGGATAATAAGTAGAAAAATACCGCTGGCTTCAAACATGATCGCCTCCATTTGCACATGCAGATTGGCTGCAAGGCTTTGTGGAAGGTATTTTACCTGATTCGCACGTTTGTTAACGCAGCAAAAGAGCGGTGGATTAAATCCATCCCTTAAGTTCGTTCTTTACCAGGGCGCCGAGGAGCTTTATCGAGCCGTTTGAATCATTCAGGCAGGGCACGGCTGAAAGGTGTTCGCCACCATTCGCTCGAAATGTTTCCTTCAAACCAATGGCAATTTCCTCCAGGGTTTCGACACAGTCAGCCGCAAAACCGGGCATGATCATAACCAGATTTTTTACCCCGTCTTTGGCCAGTTGGATAACAGTTTCTTCCGCGTAGGGTTGCAGCCACTCATCCTTGCCAAACCGTGATTGAAACACTGTCATCAAGTCCTCATCACCGAGCTCCAGATGTTCGCGCATGAGGCGTGCAGTCTTCAGGCAATGGCAGTGATAGGGATCACCTTTCAGCAAATAGTCTTTCGGCAAGCCGTGGAACGACGCCAAAATCAAATCCGGTTTCCAGTCGAGCGTTTTCAAATGCCCTGACAGGGAGTTTGAGAGCGCTTCAATATAGGCCGGGTGATCGTGATAACATGGCACCGTTCGGATTGCCGGCTGCCAGCGCATTTGTTTAAGCCCATCAAACGCCTTGTCTTGAACGCTTGCTGTGGTGGTCGCTGAATATTGCGGATAGAGCGGAAACAGCAATATGCGCTCACAACCAGCATTTTTCATGGCTTCCAGCTTTTCCGCAATTGGAGGAAAACCATAGCGCATGGCCCAATCAACCATCACGTTGGGATTTTTGGACATGCTGGCGCGCAATTTGTCTGACTGACCGCGCGTGATTGTTTTTAACGGTGATTCATTCGCCTCATGGTTCCATATCTGTTCATAAGCATGGCCCGACTTTTTTGGCCTGGTATTGAGAATGATGCCGTTGAGGATGAGCCACCAAATGGGGCGCGGAACTTCAATCACCCGTTTGTCCCACAGGAACTCTTTCAAATACCGGCGCATAGACCAGAAGTCAGTTGCTTCTGGCGTGCCGAGATTAACCAGCAACACTCCAATTTTCCCGGTGTTTACATGAGGGTGGTCAGCAGGCAAATGCGCCATTTCTATATTCGCAGCTTTTATCATTATTGAGGTTTATCGTTTAAAACGTTGCCATGCCAGCACTGGATCAGTTGCAGCATCATTCAAAAACAAAATACCAGCCATACGCAAATATGAACGCCGGGAAAGCTGAATAGAGCGTTGCAAGAATAGCGGCCCGCGGTGCCAGGGCAATCGCTGGAAAAAGCGCATCCCCATCATTGGAAATCGCATTGCCAATTTGGGCCGACAAGGGAACCAAACCGCTAAGATAGAGCGTCGTCACAACAATCTGTGGGCCGCAGCCAGGCAACAAGCCAACCAGAATACCCATGAGAGGCACTAACGGTGCCCAAATCTTGAAGAAAGCCTCCAGCTCACCGCCAACAATGTGCATTCCGATTTCGTAGGTCAGGAACCCGGCGATTACCCAAACGGTGATAAAGTTGGTATCGAGAATGATCCGCCGCCAGGTGGAAATGTGTTCGATTTCAACGGAGTCATGGCGGTCATGGGTATTCTGATGCCCGGCCACCGACCACATAAGCGCGCAGAGCAACGCCCCACAGACCCCGATCCATTTTGTTGGTTCATAAGAGGCAAGCGGGCCAAACGCGGAATCCAAGTTTACCTGAAACGCACCAAACACGCCGAGCACGACACCTGGAACAAGGAGCGCAATCCACAGCATGTCGATCCAGGTCAAAGTGCGCACCCGTTCATCGGCGGTCAGATCATGGGTTTTGCGGTGTTCTTCAATCGTGCGCTCTTCAATATGCGAACGCATGAACTCCGTACCGTGAATCTTGTCCACCGCCCAGCCTGACAAGGACCCGGCGACGAAGCCTAATACAAACATTGCAAGCCCAACGACAGGATCGCGGGCCAACAGCAAAAAAGCAGCATCTCCCATGGTTGAAACAAGAACCGCAACGACAGAACCGAATGTGACATATCCGCGAGTGTATTGGGTGACGACTACAATTGCTCCGCCACATCCAGGCAAAGCGCCCAAAAACGCCGAAACCGGCGACTGAAAAACACCCTGTCGCTCGAGAAACTTGCCAACATCAGCCCTGAGCAAGGTTTCAAGCCCATAAACGATGGCGAGCGTTCCAGCGACAAAAACAGTAACCTGCAGGTAGGCATCCGATAGGGCATTTAGGACAACATCGCGAAATTCAGAGCTTACCGAGAGAATAAGGATGCCAAGTGCTGCGACAAGCAACATCCGCCACAAGTTTCGCCGCACAGCAAAATCCAGCTGCATGAACAATCTGCGACCCGCTTTCAGGGCTAACTCAGTCATACTCTACCGTCCCGATCCGGCCACTTGGCAAGATCACTCCTAATGAGAATGATTATAAGAACGGTTATTAACAAGAAGTCAATTGATAATTGCTCGCAATATCAACGCATCTCCTGGACCACTGCAAAATTCTGCCGCTGGCTTAACAATTGGCTGTGGCCGGACACACTTCATCTGGTTCAACAAGTGGGGTTAGAGGCGGCGGTGGTGGCGGCGGAGGAGGTGGCGGCGGAGGAGGTGGCAGCGGATTCACGGGATCAGATTCCGGCTCCTGCTGCTCGTAGTTTTCGTAGTAATTTTGGAGATCACGCTCTTGATTCCGGTCAATGACATAATCATTGCGCTCGCCAAGTTTCGGTTCAATTTGCAGGAACGGCCGGTTGAATTTGTCCTGTTTGGAAAGCGCACTGCCACCTTTATTGATATCAAGCGGCCGGATGCCGGGGCCGCGTGGCTTTGAACGAAGCCTGACATCGAGATAAGAAAGCGCCTGGGCATTAACACGGAAAGGCCCAATTGGCTGAGCGCCGCGGCGCGCCACAAATACAGCCCATCCTGACCTGCTGATGGTTACCGAACGCCCACCGCCACTTACTGTGATCCGTCCCACTCTGTCGAAACTGTTGCGCGCACGACCTGGTCCCCGAAGAACCACCAGGGTCGCCTGAGTTTTGTGGAACCCCGAAACGTTCTGGCCTGCAGCGCGCGCAATTTTTGCAGCATTTGTTCCAACAGCACCTTCGGCAATAGTACCGCGAATGCCAATCGTTGAAGCTGGCGTTTTCAATGAAACTGAAGACGGTTTGCGTTTGCCAATTTTGCCGGTCATGAACCGGAAGGCACCGCGTGTGACAGATGCGGCCACCTCCCCTGCTGAACTATCTGGATCATAAACAAATCGGTCAATCACCAGACGGCAACTTTGCCCGACTGTGAAAATCGTTTCATCAATCAACATCACCTGCAACGCGCTTTCGCGTTTGGTCGTTATCGCGTCGCCGATAAACACAGCTTCCCGGACTTTCGCATGCCGGGTAATTTTCGTTTTTACCCCAAGGACAAACACTTGGCCTCGCACGGCGGCATTAACGCCAATACGCGCTTCGGAAAAAGCCTTGCCAGTTGTCAGAAACGCCAATGAGATCAGCAAACCAAACAAAAGGGCAAATTGAACGATGTGGCGTATTTTCACTGGCGTGGTCATCAGAACTTGAACCTCTTGGTGAAAATCACGTCACCAGTAAAATTGCTGACATCAAAATTTGGAATATTTGAGTTCTGGTGGAAATACGCACCCGATATCTGCACGTTTACATCGCCAATTGGGCCTTCAGCACTCGTGCCAAGCCATTTCGCGACGGTCACAATCGGCACCCCATATGCCAATCTGCCTTTCACGCGAAAATCTTTTCGGCGCGTGGTCAACGAATAAAGCGGATTGGCTGCATCGGCGCGGTAACTCCAGAACCGAGCCTCCGCCAGCAGATATTGGCCTTGCCCTAGTAATGTGAAATTGGCAATTCGAGCTTCCAACTCTTTATAGCTGTGCCAATTTCTGCGGGCGTCCTTGCGGTTAAAATGCAAATCGGCAGAAACTGTATTGTCGCGATCAAGTCGGTAGGAGACCCCTGCCCATGGCGAGAAAAGGGTGCCATTGCGCTGCTTTGCAAACGGGCTTTTGGAATTCTTGGAATAGCTGTGGTTCAAAACCTCAAAGCCACCACGCGCAGAAAGAGCGGGCGACAGACCAAGCACAAATCCGATACCCCCCCGGCTTCGGTTAACCGGTGATTGTCATCAATGTTAAGAGCTGTAATACGCCCATAAGGGGTAACTTGAAGTTGGTCAAAAAAGAACGTTGCCCCAGCCCTGGCATCTCCAAACAGAAAATCCTGAATAAAAATTTTAAACTGCTGGTTCAAATACCCGCGCCCTTCGGCGAACACAAAATGACCTTCCGGCGAGCCAAGATCTTGTTCCAGCCGCAACTTAAGGTCAGCAAGGAACGCGCCATCATCGCGTTTTGGTACTGTCAACGGAATGGGCCCTGCCGGACCGCCAAATCCTAGATCGCGGTCACTGGCAAGTGTCCTGTTCGTGTCGTAGCGAAATCCGGCAGACAAGCGCGCGGTGAGCCGTGTCGTGCCATTACTGTGGCTTGCCAGGCTCTT
>CAJQND010000081.1 GCA_905479595.1 uncultured Hyphomicrobiales bacterium | reverse complement strand
TTCCGCATCTCCTTGACTAAAGTCAATCCACGCATTTGCGAACCCTGACATATTCACCTCATGAGTTAATGAATATTTAGATTTGACCGCCATATGCGGTGACATGTTGTCCCCGATCTGGCGATCTTGCCCAGGAGGGAGAAATGACTCTGCGAACCTTTATAAAAACCTCAACTGTTTTGGCGAGCTTCGCCATTCCACTTGTAATGGCTGTATCCGGTTCTGCTTTTGCAGATACTGCGCCAGCGCCAGCTGACATTAAAAAACATGGCACAACGCCGGGCGCAAAATATGAACCCAGCTTAGATGTCATGAAAAATGAAACTCTTGAACAACCCGGTGCAAAAGAGGGTGTCCCGATACTTACCAAAGCTCAATTCGACCGCGCCAATGAAATTTATTTTCAACGTTGCGCTGGTTGTCACGGCGTGTTGCGCAAAGGCGCGACAGGTAAAGCCCTGACCACTGATCTGACAAAAGAATTGGGTTTTGATTATCTTCGCGACTTTATCACTTATGGGTCACCAGGCGGCATGCCGAACTGGGGAACATCCGGTGATATGACAAAAGAAGATATCGCTTTGATGTCTAACTACCTGCTTAACGAACCGGCTGTTCCGCCGGAGTTTGGCATGGATAAAGCAATGGCGAGCTGGAAAACCCATGTTCCTGTTGATAAGCGCCCAACCAAAAAGATGAATAACCTCAACCTGGACAATATTTTCTCCGTCACCTTGCGTGACAGCGGGGAAATTGCGTTGATCAGCGGCGACACCAAGAAAATTATCTCTGTGATCAAGACAGGTTACGCGGTGCATATCTCGCGTACTTCCGCATCCGGGCGTTATTTGTTCACCATTGGCCGCGATGCCAAAATTGACCTTATCGATTTGTGGATGGACCCGCCTACGAAAGTTGCCGAAGTTAAAGTTGGTTCAGAAGCCCGCTCGGTTGAAACATCCAAAATGAAAGGCTGGGAAGACAAGTATGCGATTGCCGGTGCCTACTGGCCTCCGCAATATGTCATTATGGATGGCGAAACTCTTGAGCCAAAGAAGATCGTCTCCACCCGCGGAATGACCTATGACACACAGGAATACCATCCTGAACCACGGGTCGCGGCAATCGTCGCATCTCATTACCGGCCAGAATTTGTGGTCAATATTAAGGAAACTGGCCACATTCTGCTGGTTGATTATTCCGACATCAAGAACCTGAAAGTAACGGATATTGAAGCTGAACGGTTCCTCCATGATGGTGGATTTGACTCAACTGGACGTTACTTCCTGGTGGCAGCTAACGCTCGCGACAAGCTGGCGATTGTTGATACCAAAGAAGGCAAGCTTGTTGATGTGATTGAATCCGGTGGAGTGAAACCTCATCCGGGTCGTGGTGCAAATCTGATTCATCCAAAATTTGGACCAGTCTGGACTACATCTCACTTGGGCGATGAGACGATTTCAATGATTGGTACCGATCCAGAGAAACATCCAGACCAAGCCTGGAAGGTCGTCCAAACCCTCGATGGCCAGGGTGGTGGATCATTGTTTGTAAAATCACATCCAAAATCCGGACACCTTTATGTCGATACACCGTTGAACCCAGAAGCTGAGATCTCATCTTCAATCGCTGTGTTCAAAATTGCAGATATGGCAAAGGAAGAACCAGAATACACGGTTCTGCCAATTGGCGAATGGTCTGGCATTACAGAAGGTGTACGCCGGGTCGTACAAGGCGAATTCAACGTCGCTGGCGATGAAATCTGGTTCTCCGTCTGGAACGGCAAGGATCAGGAATCAGCGATCGTGGTCGTCGATGACAAGACATTGAAGTTGAAGGAAGTGATCAAGGACAAGCGCCTGATTACCCCAACCGGCAAGTTCAACGTCTTCAACACACGTAACGACGTCTACTAACATAGAAATGATTGGGGGCCGGCATTTCCGGCCCCCAACTACGTCCAGTCCCTGATTAATCTGCGTGAGAGTAATTGATATGAAGCATCAAGACGGTTGCGTCTATCTTGTCGGCGCAGGACCTGGCGACCCGGACCTCCTAACGGTCAAGGCGCTTAAACTCATCCAATCTGCAGATGTGATCGTTTATGACCGTCTTGTTTCTGCGGAAATCCTTGATCTCGCACCAGCAGGTGCAACCCGAATTTCGGTTGGCAAACAACCGCAACATCACCCGGTCCCTCAAGATGAAATCAATGAACTGATCGTCAAAATCGCGAGAAATGGGCGCAAAGTTGTGCGCCTCAAGGGCGGTGACCCCTTTATTTTTGGCCGTGGCAGCGAAGAAGCTATCGAGCTGACCGATCACGGCGTGCGATTTGAAGTTGTGCCCGGTATTACCGCAGCGCAAGGATGTGCCGCTGCGTTACGCACCCCCCTCACCCATCGTGGTCTTGCTGGCGGCGTGCGTTACCTCACCGGTCATTGCCGCCAGGACCGCGAGCTCGATTTCGACTGGCAAGGCCTGGCAGACCCGGACACGACACTGGTCGTTTATATGGGTCGAGCCAACATCCCTGAAATCTCAGAAAAACTTATCGCCCATGGGCTATGTGGAAATACGCCGGTGCTGGCCGTCAATAACGGCACCACGCCTCAGGCACGCCAGATTCTTAGCACGCTGAAAGGCATGCCAGAGCAAGTAGATACTGCCGGATTTGAAGGTCCGGTTTTGTTCATTATCGGAAAAGTCGCAAACCTATCAGCTAAACTCGGGGGATTGAACGCTGAAACAAGTGAAATTGCATCTGCCATTTTGGCTTAGTTGTGCGTTAGCGCTGGCGGTCTCATGCGCAGCACTCGCAGCGCGCGCAGAAGGTGTAGCCGACGCCCGCCAGAACGAACTGAACTATTTAGTGCGTCAGGATTGTGGGTCATGTCATGGCATGACGCTCAAAGGCGGCCTGGGGAAACCACTGATTCCCGCAACATTTGATGGCGTAGAACCTGAAGCAATTGCTGAAGTTATTCTTGACGGCATTTCAGGAACGCCGATGCCGCCCTGGCGTGGGTTACTGAGCGAGGCCGATGCATTGTGGATTGCCGAAAACCTGAAAGCGGGAACAATCAAATGACATTACTTCGTTTTGTGGCAATTCTTATCGTCTGGTTTGTAACTCCAATTGGCGCGGTCAATGCAGCTGAACTGCGAGGAACCGGTGACCTTGGCGTCATTATCGAACGCGCGGATGGATCAGTATGCATTATCGCCACAACCCGTCATGAGAAACTGTCCTGCGTCGGTGGGTTTGGTGATCTTTCCCATGCCTCTGCGGTGTTTTCCCGAGATGAACGCTATGCCTACATTTTTGGCCGTGATGGAGGGTTGACCAAGCTTGATTTGCTGGAACGGAAAATTGCCAAGCGCATTTTACAGGCGGGAAACTCCATCGGTGGAGCTATTTCTGACGATGGCACTTTGGTTGCCGTTTCCAATTATAAACCGGGCGGCATCAAAGTTTTTGATTCTGAAAGCCTTGACCTTGTAGCTGATATTCCAGCCATTTACGGATCAGACGGCGCGCGTTCGAAAACCGTTGGCCTTGTTGACGCGCCGGGTCGTCGCTTTGTATTCACACTCTATGATGCTGGCGAAATCTGGATGGCGGATTTTTCCAAATCGGGCAACCCGGTGATTTCCAAACTTGGTAAAACTGGCAGCCAACCATATGACGCCCTCATCACAGGCGATGGACGCCATTATATCGCAGGGCTCTTTGGCGAAGATGGGCTTGCCCATGTGGACCTGTGGAATGCCAAACCGCACACTGAACGTATCTTAGAAAACTATGGCAAAGGCGAGCAGAAGCTACCCGTATACAAAATGCCCCATCTAGAAGGTTGGGCGCTTGCGGGGGGACAATTTATTCTGCCCGGCGTCGGGCATCATGAACTGCTCGCTGTTGATGCGAAAACCTTCAAACAAACTGGTTCAGTCAAAGTCCACGGTCAGCCGGTATTTGCAGTTTCGCGGCCAGACGGGCGTCAGGTTTGGGTTAACTTTGCACATCCATTAAACGACACCATTCAGGTGGTTGACATCCCAACTCTTAAGATCATCCACGAATTCAAACCGGGGCCAGCCGCTTTGCATATGGAGTTTGCGCCCCGTGGCCATGAGGTGTGGTTGTCGGTTCGCGACAGTAACGAAGTGCAAATTTACGACACTCGAACCTTTGAAAAACGTGCCACGATTAGCATCCGCAAACCGAGCGGAATTTTCTTCAGCGCCCGTGCCCACAGGCTTGGCCTATGAGTGTATCCCTTTTAGATCCAGCTATTGCGCTTGCGGACCTCTGGCAACGAGATTTTCCTCTGGACACACACCCATTCGCAATTGTCGGACAAGCATTCGGATTATCTGAAGCTGATGCAATCGACACTTTGCAAGGCATCCATGAAGCCGGGATTCTTGGACGTATAGGAGCTGCCGTGCGACCCAACACTGTTGGTGCCAGCACACTTGCCGCAATCGCTGTTCCACCAGAGCGCCTTGATGAGATTGCGGAAATAGTGAACGCAGAGCCATGCGTGAATCACAATTATGAGCGCGAGAATGAAATCAATCTTTGGTTTGTTGTAACTGCGGATTGCCGCACTGCTGTGACAGATGTTCTCACAACGATTGAAAAACGAACGGGCCTTTCCGTTCTCTATCTTCCGCTTGAACGTTCTTACCATATCGATTTGGGCTTCCGTCTGGCCGGAGCCAAGCGTGACGGAATGGCAAAGCATGTGCGTGAAACTGCCTTTCAGGTGGAACCACCAGATCGCCGCCTGCTGTGTGCTTTAGAAGATGGATTGCCATTCACTTCCCGACCCTACCTTGAAATTGCCAATCAATTGGGTTGGACAGAAGCGCAAGTATTACAACGTCTGGAAACGCTCATCGAGAATGGCATTATCTCTCGATTTGGCTGCATCTTGCGCCATCGCAAGATTGGGTTCAAAGCCAACGCCATGGCCGTTTGGAATGTTCCAGATGACAAAGTTGACGAAATTGCAGAAAATCTCAGCACATTCGACGCCGTTACATTGTGTTACCGCCGCACGCGCCGCCCACCAACCTGGCCGTACAATCTGTTTGCCATGATTCACGGCCGGGCGCGAAGCGATGTCATGACCGAAATCGCAGAAGCGGAATTGGCAACGGGACTTGCTGCTTATGACGGTACGGTGCTTTTTTCAAAACGTTGTTTCAAACAACGCGGCGCGACATTCCTGACCAAAG
>CAJQND010000080.1 GCA_905479595.1 uncultured Hyphomicrobiales bacterium | reverse complement strand
AAATTTTTCTGGGCACCGATTGTTGATGCGCTCAATGTGCCTGTGCTCTCCAGATTATTGGGGCGGCGGCGCGGTTGGCTGGTTTTCTCCCAACTCATGTTAATGGTCGCGATTGTATTTCTTGGCTCTCTTGACCCGGTTGCAACGCCCTGGTGGGTAGCGGCGGGTGCGCTGCTGGTGGCAACAGCCTCTGCCACACAGGATATTGTAATCGACGCCTTTCGGGTGGAAAGCCTGGACGATGACCAGCAAGCGGCAGGGATGGCAAATTATGTGGCCGCCTACCGGGTTGGCATGCTGGTCTCGACGGCGGGAGCTATCGGCCTGGTGGAGTACTTTGAACGTGCCGGTGTCGTTTCTAGCGACTTGTGGTTCTACGCCTATTGCGGGATGGCTGCACTCGTTCTTGTCGGCATTTTTGCTGTCTTGGCGTCAAAAGAGCCTGCATCTTCGCTGGCTATTGCGGAAGAGCAAGAGGCCCAGCGCTTCGATGCGCTTGGAAAATTGTGGCGTGGGGCCGTGGATGCGTTTGTAGACTTCTTTTCCAAGCCCTATGCACTGGCCATCTTGCTGTTCGTTCTCATGTTCAAGTTTTGCGATTCTTTCGCTGGCGTAATGACCGGTCCCTTCGTAGTGAAAATAGGCTTTGAGCGCGTGGACTATGTTGCCCTGGTGAAAGGCGTGGGTTTTGCCGCGGCATTGCTTGGCGGCTTTGCCGGCGGTTTCCTCGCCCGCGCAGTACCAATGGTCAAAGCTCTATGGATTGCAGGCATACTGCAAATGGCGTCGAACCTGGTGTTTGCCTGGCTTGCCTGGGTGGGCGTCAACAATGCCGCACTCGGTCTTACCATTGCAGTGGAAAATTTCACCGGCGGTATTGGAACGGTAGTGTTCGTGGCCTATCTCTCCACCCTGACGCGCAACGCACTGCATACCGCGACCCAGTTTGCACTGCTTACCGCATTCGCTGCCGTTGGCCGGACATATCTGGCATCAGTGTCGGGTTTTGTTGTCGATTCCACCGGATGGATGTGGTTTTTCATCATCACAGCGATTGCGGCATTGCCAGGATTTGCGGTACTGGCCTGGTTGCAAATGAAGGGGCATTTTGCTTTGGAAGAACACCGCTAAATTGAGTTGCTGGCAGGAAATATTCAATTCCCTCGTCAAATTGCGGTATATTCATTTCTAGATTGGATGATTTTGGAAATGTCGCAAAAAATATTTTATCTCATTCTTATTAAACCTACCCATTATGATGATGATGGGTACCCCATCCAATGGATGAAATCATCTATCCCTTCCAACACGTTAGCAGCAATGTATGGACTTGCCGATAATTGCAAATCCCGCAATGGGTTGGGTAGTGATGTTGAAATGCGCATCGTCACAATTGACGAAACCAACACTCGCGTGCGACCTGAAAAAATTATCCGCGAAATTAAAAACGCAAACGCTGCTGCCCTTATTGGACTTGTCGGGGTGCAATCAAACCAGTTTCCGCGCGCCTGTGATCTGAGCAAACCGTTCCTTGAAGCAGGCCTACAGGTGATGGTTGGAGGTTTCCATGTTTCAGGCTGCCTTTCCATGCTGCCTGAACTTCCAGAAAGCATAAGAGCGCTTCAGGATAAAGGCGTTTCAATGTGTGCCGGTGAGGTGGAAAATGGCCGCCTCGATGAAATTCTAAATGATGCCATTCGCGGCGAATTGAAACCGCTTTATAATTTTATGGCCGATCTGCCATCCATCAATGGTGAGCCCACGCCATTCTTGCCGTTGGAAATGGTCGACCGGACAGAAGGTCGCTGGACCAGTTTCGACCTTGGCCGCGGGTGTCCGTTTCAATGTTCCTTCTGCACCATCATCAATGTGCAGGGTCGAAAAAGCCGGTTCCGTACCGCTGAAGATCTTGAGCACATTGTGCGGGAAAACATAGCGCAAGGAATTCATCGGTTTTTCATCACCGATGACAATTTTGCCCGCAACCGTGATTGGGAGAGCTTTTTCGACAAGTTGATTGAGTTGCGCGAAGAGCATCACCTCAAGATCAAGTTGATTATTCAGGTGGACACTTTGTGCCACCAGATTCCGCGGTTTGTGGAAAAGGCGGGCCGGGCCGGGGTGAACAAAGTGTTCATCGGGTTGGAAAACATCAATCCACAAAATTTGCTTGAAGCAAAGAAGCGCCAAAACCGCATCACCGAATACCGACGTCTAATCCAGGCCTGGCGGGAATACCGGGTAACGATTTATGCCGGATATATTCTCGGCTTTCCAGCCGACACCAAAGCGTCCATTCTTCAGGATATTGAAATCATCAAACGCGAATTGGCGATTGATGTCCTGGAGTTCTTCTATCTGACCCCGCTTCCAGGATCAGAAGACCATCAAAAGCTCTATAAAGCCGATGTTTGGATGGATCCGGATCTAAATAAATATGACCTCAATCACCAGGTTTCCAACCACGCCAGAATGTCGAGGGAAGAATGGGACGACGCTTATAAGGCAGCCTGGACCTCATTCTATTCCCGCGATCATATGGTGACCGTCGCCAAGCGTGCCGCATCGCTGCCACACGGCCGCACGCGGGCAAAACTCAAACAGATGCTATGGTTCAGTTTGATGTATTTCCATGAAGGGGTACATCCGTTGGAAGGCGGCATTTTCCGCTACAAGCTCCGCAAAGACCGCCGCCCCGGAATGCCATTGGAAAATCCAATATCCTTTTATTCCCGCTATGGCGCGGGCATTGCCAAGCGGGTGGTGTATTATGGCTATCGTTATTATTCCACCTACCGTCTATGGACCAAGGCACGGACCGCTAAAGATCGCTATGACTATACGGACATGGCAATAGCGCCACCGGGCGATGATGATTTTGAAGATCTCGAAATGTTCACCGAAACCAGCGGCGGGGAAGCAGCTGTTGCGAAAAAGCACGCCGATGAAGCCCGCCGCGAAAAAATTCTTGGTGCGGCAGCGAACTAAAAAGGCCGTCTTGCTTTCATTGCGGCTGCCAGGGTGCCTTCATCAAGATAATCGAGCTCTCCCCCGACCGGCACTCCATGGGCAAGCCTGGAAACCTGAACGTTGCAGCCAGTGAGTTGGTCGGTGAGATAGTGAGCGGTGGTCTGGCCATCCACGGTGGCATTTACCGCAATGATGACTTCCTTGGTGGCGGTATCCCCCGCCCGCGAAATCAGGCTGGAAATATTGAGGTCTTCCGGTCCTCGTCCCTCAAGGGCGGATAATGTGCCGCCGAGAACATGATACCGGCCATTCACTGCGGTGGCGCGTTCAAGTGCCCATACATCGCCAACCTCTTCAACCACGCAAATCACTGAAGCATCTCTGCGTAAATCAGCGCAAATGGTGCACGGATCGCAGGTGTCCACATTTCCGCATAGACCACATACAGTGACTTTTTCGCGGGCATCTGCAAGCGCAGCGGTCAGTGGCTCCAGGACCTTGGAGCGGTTTTGTACCAGATAAAGTGCTGCCCGCCGGGCAGAGCGAGGCCCCAATCCTGGCAGTTTTGCCAAGAGCTGGATTACCCGCTCAATTTCGCTTCCTGCAACACGTTTTGACATTAACTTACAAGCCGAGGTTCATTCCAGGTGGGATGGGTAAACCCGCAGTTGCTTCTTTCATTTTTTCAGCAGCCGCTTCTTCCATGCGGACACGTGCTTCGTTATGCGCTGCCACAATGAGGTCTTCCAGAATCTCTTTTTCATCTTCGGCAAACAGGGAAGGGTCTATTTCCAAACCCTGCATGGCGCCTTTGCCATTGAGAGTGATAGTCACAAGCCCACCACCTGAAGCACCGATTACGGTCAGTTCTTCAAGGCTTGCCTGCGCATCCTGCATTTTGGTCTGCATTTCCTGGGCTTGCTTCATTAGCTTGCCGATATCGCCAAGACCTTTCATGTTCGCTCCTTATTCGGGTTCGTTTGATTCAAAATCATTACTGTCTTGTGGGCCGAGCTCTGTTACATCTTTGATTTCCGCACCGGGAAATTTATCGAGCACCGCTTGAACTTCCGGTAGCCCACGCACTTCTTTAAACAGAGACTGTCTGTGAGCGCGCTTCTGCCCAGCAATCGGTTCAGCACCACCGGCATCGCTAACGGATATTATCCACGGCGTTCCCGTCCATTGCTTGAGCTTACGTGAAAGTGCGTTTGGTAAGCCGTGAGGTGCGCCGGGTTCCAGAGAAATTTCGATTTGTCCCGGTGCAAAGCGGATCAGGCGCACATGGGCTTCCAATCCTGTTTTCAGCATCACATCGCGCTGCTCGCCAGCGAGTTTTACGACATCTTCAAAGGACGCGAGTGTGGGCCCAGCCGGGGGATCAGCTGGTTCATCGGTTACTGGTGCATGTGCAACCTGGGTCTCGCTGCGCGCTTCCGGACGGGCTTCGGCGCTGCTCCCTCCTGCTGGTTCACCAGCTGGCAGGGCCGAAGGTGTTGCTGGTGCGCGAGGCGCATCCTGAAGCTTTTTGATAACAACATCGGGGGTAGGCAGGTCAGCTGCGTAAGCCATACGGATCAAGACCATTTCGGCCGCTGCCAAGCCGTTACCAGCAAGGTTTACCTCTGGAATACCTTTAAGCAGCATCTGCCAGGCACGGGTTAACACGGGCATAGACAAGGCCTTTGCCAGATCCTGACCCCGGGCGCGTTCAGCCTGAGTATGCGTGTTTCTGTCTGCTGCGCCGGGAACCGCCTTGAGCCTGGTCAACCAGTGCACTAGTTCGGCTAAATCAGTGAGAACAACTGCGGGGTCAGCGCCACGGCTGTAGTGCTCTTGGAGCTCTTCCAACGCAGCGGCGGCATCTCCCTTCATCAAGTTTTCAAACAAATCGAGAATACGCGCCCTGTCGGCGAGGCCAAGCATGTCACGCACCTTATCACCATCGACGGTGTCGCCACCAAAGGCGATAGCTTGATCAAGCAGGGAAAGGCCATCGCGCACCGACCCTTCAGATGCGCGCGCGATCATCGCCAGGGCGTCCGGTTCTGCTGTAACCCCTTCTTTTTTAGAGATTGCAGCAAAGTGTGAAACGAGCAAGTCCGGCTCCAGCCGCCGCAAATCAAAGCGCTGGCAACGCGACAGAACAGTGACGGGAACTTTACGGATTTCAGTGGTCGCAAAAATAAATTTTACATGTTCCGGCGGCTCTTCAAGGGTTTTGAGAAGTGCGTTGAATGCCTGTTTCGACAGCATGTGTACTTCGTCGATAATATAGACTTTAAAACGGGCAGAGACCGGCTTGTAACGCACAGCTTCAATAAT
>CAJQND010000079.1 GCA_905479595.1 uncultured Hyphomicrobiales bacterium | reverse complement strand
GTGCCCGTCCGAGAAGCAGGCCACCATTGCGCCCGCGCACTGACTTCACGTAATTTTCCTGCACAAGTTTATGTGCAACCTTCATCAGGTGATTTTTCGAGATGCCGTACTTTGCGGCAACCTCTTGAATCGTGACCAGCTCCGGACTGCGCAATGCTAGTAGCAACAGCAACCGGATTGCATAGTCTGTATGCTTAGTCATTCGCATGTGTGCAGCCCCGCGTTTATTCCTACTTATATTGGCATTAAGCGTGGGATATATAGATGTATTTTATATATATATTAACTTTCTTAAGTTATACTAAGCTTTTCAGTAATTTTAAGTAAGTTGTCTGTGTAATTAAAAGTAAAAAATAGAATTTAAATGAATTTAAATTTCTATATTTCTGTCGAATCACACGAATATTTTTATATTTTGTGCAACCTCTGAGGTGTAATATTTATGTTTACTTTGTTAGGTTGCAGTTGAGAGTTTCAACCTATTCGGGAAATCTGGAGTTATTTTCTTCTTATAGTAGATTTCCGGTGGCTCTGCCATCAAAAATGGCATAAGCCGCCAATCGCGGTGCGGCGCAGTCGCCAATGATATGAACCGGCTGTCCAACGGCTCTAAGCTCGTTTTCAAGCTCATCACAAGCGACATTGGTTGTCGCGTAAACGAGATCATCTGCTGCGGTAAATGTCTGGGTTCCATCGAGCAGAGAAGTGATGGTAGCGCCGTTGCCGTGCCAGTTGGTTATGACCGATTCAGTCAAAAAATCAGCGCCGGATTTCACCAGGTTTTTGCGCACCTGAAAATCTGCACTGGTGCGGGTGATTTCTTTGCCTACATAGGCGTCTGGCGTGACAATGGTGACTTTATGCCCGCGCTCGGCCAGGTACCATGCCGTACCACACCCACGCCAATTGCCGCCTTCATCCAGCACGATAACCCGCGCTCCAGCTTGAGCAGTGCGCCGCAATATGTCTTCGGGTGCCCACACATGGCCATTTTCCAGCCCCGGTAGCTGTTCATGCTGGGGCAGCCAGCGTTGTTTGCCCGTGCCAGCGGGCAGGGAGCCGGTAGCGAGCACAACATGGTCAGCCTCAAAGCCCGCCACCTCGCTGGCTTCAACCGGGGTGTGATAACGAAGATCAACGCCAAGGCGCATGAACTGGCGTTCATACCAGTCTAACAGATCGAGAATTTGTGCCCGCCGGGGCTGTAAACCGGCCAGACGGAACTGACCGCCGGTTTCACCTGATGCTTCACACAAGATTACCTGATGGCCGCGCTCTGCTGCAACACGGGCGCATTCCAGTCCGGCGGGTCCTGCGCCTACCACTAAAACGCGGCCTGGGTTTTTCGAAGGAGTGAAACGGTCGCCGCCCCATTCAAACTCCCGTCCGGCAGAAGGATTGATGAGGCATGAAATCCAGTAATCGCGCGAGCGTCTGCCCCAGCACATCTGGTTGCAGGAAATGCACCCGCGTATGTCGTCAGACCGGCCATCAAGCGCTTTGCTGGCAAGATGGGGATCAGCAATCTGGCCGCGCACAATCGAAACAAGGTCTGCATCGCCAGCGCCGATCACCGCATCGGCATTCTCCGGGGTGCGGATATGGCTTTCCGCGGTCACAACACCATTTTTCACCACATCTTTTATGGCGCGAGACATGGTGCAGCCGAGCTTCTCTCCCAAAGTGAAGGCGGGGATAATCTGGTCGAAGTCGAGATAGCTGCCAGATCCACAAGTGACATAATCCATATGTCCGGCACGGTCGTGGATGGAGACGATTTCCTGATAACCCTCAATGTCCATGATGAAGGGAGTGCTTGGGCCATGGCTGAGCGCCAGGCCGATGATGAAATCCTCCCCGCATTGGCGGCGCACGGCTTCAAAGATGCGTGTGGTGATGCGCATGCGGTTTTCAAGGCTGCCACCCCATTCATCCTCGCGCGTGTTGGACCAGGGCGACCAGAACTGTTCCAAGAGGGAGTGATAGGCTGCCCAAATCTCAACGCCGTCAAACCCTGCCTCCTGGCAACGCCGTGCGGCCTGTACGTGGCCTTCGATGATTTCTTCGATTTCGTGGGCTCGCATGGCGCGGCTGCCATCGGAATCGTGATAGGAGGCATGGCCCGACGGTGACCAGTGGGGCGCGAATGAGAGATCAGAATCTCCATGCTGGCCCACATGATAAAGCTGCTGCACCATTACCGTGCCATGTTCATGACAGGCATCGGTAATGCGCCGGAACGGGGCGATGACCGCGTCATCATCATGGCGGAAATTACCCCGCGTCAACACTCCGGTGCGGTGAACGGGTACCGGCTCCACAACAATCATGCCTGCGCCGCCGCGGGCACGTTCGGTGTAATAGCCGAGATGGCGTTCTCCGGGCAGCCCGTTCTCGGCCATGTTGGCGGTGTGGGCGCCGAAAACTATCCGGTTTTTCAGGGTTTTACCCCGAATTGTGAGTGGCTTTGCCAGATGTGCGAAATGCCCGTCCATATCTAGGCCCTGGAGCGGGAGACAAAGCTGTCGAGCACCTTCTTGCGGCCAGCGGTGTCAAATTCGATTGTGAGTTTGTTGCCTTCCACGGCGATAATGCTGCCCGGCCCGAACTTGTCGTGGTGAATGCGGTCGCCGAAAACATATCGCTCGGCATCCGGCGCACCAGTTGCGACCAATTCCCCTTCAATGGTTTTCGGACTTGAGCGCGTCACGTTTCCATCGGCCTTGCGCGACTGGGCGCGTTGCCAGCCCGGGGTGGAATAGGTTGAGGAAAATGGTTCCAGATTGTCGAACTGGCTTTCGCCAAAGCCACCGCCGCCTGCACCTTGCCAGCCATATCCGCCGCCATAGTTGGACTGGATTTCCGCTACATCCACATGTTCTTCCGGCAGTTCATCGACAAAGCGCGACGGCAGGGCATTTTGCCAAAGGGCATGAATGCGCCGGTTCTGGGCAAATGAAATGACAGCTTTGCGCTCTGCCCGGGTGATGCCCACATAGGCAAGCCGGCGTTCTTCCTCCAGCCC
>CAJQND010000078.1 GCA_905479595.1 uncultured Hyphomicrobiales bacterium | reverse complement strand
CGCCGACATCTGTTTGGTCCTCAAGCGAACTGCCAACAATCTGTTCCACGTCTTCACGGGCAATGCCGCCAAGGCGCAAAAGGGTGGTTTCGCCTTCAAGGCACGAGATGATTGTTGATTCCAGCCCGATTGATGTGGCACCCGCCTCAAGAACAACTGCAATGCCTTTTTCTTCAAACCCCTGCAGGTGGGAGGGGTCGGTTGGGCTTAGTTTGCCCGACACGTTGGCGCTTGGTGCCGCCACCGGAACAGCTGTTGCCTTCAGCAGTGTTTGAGCGATCGGATGGGCAGGGACGCGGATTGCAATTGTTTCCAGCCCCGCGGTTGCGAGTTGCGAGATGGGGCAATCTTTTACTTTCGGCACCACCAGGCTTAAGGGGCCGGGCCAAAAGCGCTGGGCCAGCCGCTTGGCGGCAGGGTTGAAAACACCGAGTTCCATTGCCGCCTCGATGCTTGCCACATGCACAATCAGCGGATTGAATTGCGGACGCTTTTTGGCTGCAAATATGCCTGCTACAGCTGTATCGGATGTGGCATCGGCACCAAGTCCGTAAACGGTTTCCGTTGGGAAAATGACGAGTTTTCCAGCTCGCAATGCGACTGCGCCGGCCGATATGGTCTTTGGGCTGATCATGATTTGTACTGCGCCATCCCGATTGCCGATTGAACCTTGCGGTGCTGGCCCTTAAAGTTGATCGGATAATTTGGCCCAGCATTGCAAATGCCTGTTAAGCGATACGTGAATTTAAGTAAATAAGTAAAGGATTATGAATGACCTACACGCCCCCGTTGAACGAATTGCGTCATATGCTTAATGACATCTCTGATTTTCGCAAACTTCTGGATGCTGGGACATTCGAAGGTGTAGACAATGATCTTGTTGATGTGTTGCTCGACGAAGCTGGAAAATTTGGCGCTGAAGTGATTGCACCTATCAATGTGCCAGGCGACCATCACGGCTGCAAACTAGACTCCAAAACCAACAATGTGACGACCGCGCCGGGCTGGAAAGAAGCTTACACCCAGTGGTCAGAAGGTGGGTGGCCAACCCTGACGTGCCCGGTGGAGTATGGCGGCCAGGGAATGCCTGATACAATCGGCATCGCGGTGCAGGAAATCTGGAATTCAGCGGCCAGCGCCTTTGGTATTGGCACCTTGCTGACCGTCGGTGCGGTGGAAGCAATACACGCTCATTGCGGTGATGAATTGAAGGAAAAATATCTGCCGAAGATGATTTCCGGTGAATGGACCGGCACAATGAACCTGACAGAACCGCAAGCGGGGTCTGATCTCGCTGCGCTGAGGTCCAAGGCAGAACCCGTTGGGGACGGTACCTACAAGATTTCCGGCACTAAAATTTTTATTACCCATGGCGAGCATGATCTGGCGGAAAACATCATCCACCTGGTGCTGGCGCGCCTTCCTGATGCACCAAAGGGTACCCGTGGTATTTCTCTGTTTCTGGTGCCCAAGTTTTTTCCCAACGAAGATGGTTCGCCTGGCGAGCGCAATGATGTGAAATGCGTTGGCATTGAGGAAAAGCTCGGCATTCACGGTTCGCCCACATGCACCATGCAATATGGGGATGATGGCGGGGCCATTGGCTGGCTGGTTGGCGAGGAAAACAAGGGGCTGGCGTGCATGTTCACCATGATGAACAACGCCCGGCTGAATGTCGGCATGCAGGGTGTGGCGATCGCTGAGCGCGCCTTCCAGCACGCGTTTGCGTTTGCACAAGAGCGCAAGCAGGGCAGGCGGCCCGATACCGAAGGCATGGTGGCGATTATCGAACACCCGGACGTGCGCCGGATGCTCATCGATATGAAGGCAAAAACCAATGCGGCACGCGCCATTTGTTTTAACGCTGTGTGCGCCCTTGATGTCTCGCGCCATGCAGATGATGAAGAAACCCGCCAGCGCAATGGGGCGCTCTGCGAACTTTTAACGCCAGTTGCCAAAGCATTTTCCACCGATATGGGGGTTGATGTTGCCTCCACCGGCATTCAGATTTTCGGCGGCATGGGGTTTGTGGAAGAAACGGGCGCGGCCCAACATTTGCGAGATGCCCGCATCACCCCGATTTATGAAGGCACCAATGGCATTCAAGCCATCGACTTGGTGGCCCGAAAACTGCAAATGGCCGATGGTGATGTGGTGCATGAGTTCATCGCCAGCCTTAAAGACATTGCAGACGATGTGATGGTGATGAATGATGATGCGCTTGGTCGCACTGGATATCGATTATCGGAATCGATTGAACATCTCGAAGAGGCAACCATCTGGATGTTGCACGCGCTGGCCGAAGACATGGATACCGCATTGGCTTCTGCCACTCCATATTTGCGCCTGTTTGGCATTACGGCGGGCGGATGCTGGTTGGCGAAAGGTGCGCTTGCAACAGGGCGCAACGAGGCCGAAAGTTCTGAGATGAAAGCTGCCCGTGCCCAGTTGGCGCGCTACTATGCCGAAAACTGCATGCCACGGGCGGGCGCTTTGTCGTCAATTGTGCGTGGTGGTGCGGATGTTGTATCCAATGTAACGGCGGAGTCCCTGAGTTTATGACAACCCTTCTTCTGCACCACGACCTGACCCTTGAGCACACCCCTCCCGAAGGCCACCCGGAGCGCCCCGACCGAATACGGGCGCTCAACCAAATCCTGTCGGCACCTCACTTCGATGATTTGGTGCGTGAAGAAGCGCCGATGGGGTCTCGCGAAGCGGTGTTGATGGCTCATACGCAAGCCCATGTGGACAATATAGAGGCCATCGCGCCCGACGAAGGCAATGAGCGCATTGATGAAGATACCTGGATGTCGCCAGCCAGCCTGGAAGTGGCCTATCGTGGGGTAGGAGCGGCATTGCGCGCTGTCGACGCGGTGGCTACGCGCGATGTGGACAATGCTTTTTGCGCCATGCGCCCGCCGGGCCACCATGCGGAATCAAACCGTGCCATGGGTTTTTGCCTGTTCAATAATGCCGCCATTGCCGCCCATTACGCCCGCGAACAATATGATCTGGAGCGGGTCGCTGTGGTAGATTTTGATGTCCATCATGGCAATGGCACCCAGGAGATTTTCTGGCCTGATAAAGACCTGTTCTACGGCTCCACCCATCAAATGCCGCTTTTTCCCGGTACCGGTTCAAAGACAGAAACAGGTGCGGGCAACATTTTTAACGCGCCGTTGGCAAATGGAGATGGGTCGGATGCATTCCGCGCCGCGATGATGACCACCATTCTGCCCGCACTTGATGCGTTTGAGCCGGAAATGATTGTAATTTCTGCAGGGTTTGACGCCCACCGCGATGATCCCCTGGGTGGGCTTAATCTTGTGGAAGAAGATTATGTGTGGATTACGTTGCGGCTCATGGAATTAGCGCAAACCCATGCAGATGGGCGGGTGGTTTCGGTGTTGGAAGGCGGCTATGATTTACGCGCGCTAGCAGCATCTGCCGGTGTTCACATTCAAGCCTTGTTGCGTGGAAATGCGGAAAGTTGATGAGAGAAACATGACCAAAAATAGCGAAAATGATATCGCCGACATGAAGTTCGAAGCCGCATTGGCCGAGCTTGAATCAATTGTGCAAAAGCTCGAAGCTGGTCAGGTGGACCTGGAGGAATCAATCGCGATCTATGAGCGCGGTGAAAAGCTCAAAGCCCATTGCAGCGCACAACTGAAAAAGGCCGAAGAACGCATTGAAAAAATCACCCTTTCTGCAGATGGCACTCCCGGTGGTACAGAACCGCTGGATGTTGAGTAAATCTGTTCCAGGATAACAGGCGTATAAGAACCCATGCTGTCGCCAATTGAAAAACTCGGATATTCCGCCCGCCAAGGTGCACGGGTTGCCTGGTATATGGGCCATTACTTTGCCTCGCAACGCTATCGCCAGGCTGGAAATGCGCCCAAGCCACAACCCAAAAAACCCACCAAGCCATCTTTGACAGCGGAAAAAATTCTCACCGACCTTGCTGCCCTGTTCCGGCGTGACCTGGCCAATGCAGACGCCGGGATTTACCCTCTGCCAAACGATCATGATGGCAATTTGCGTGATATTTTGCGCCGCAGCCGTATGTTTTTTGCAGACCTTCCTGTGGCAGCTGAACGCAAACAGGCAAAGCGTGGCGACGAGGTTTATTCGCACGATCTGGCAACGGAATTGCCGGCTTATTTCCTGCAGAATTTTCACTATCAGACAGGTGGATATCTTACCGAAGAATCTGCCGAACTTTACGACCTTCAGGTCGAGGTGCTGTTTTCAGGCTCTGCCAACGCCATGCGCAGGCAGTGCCTTGTGCCACTTGCTGACTATATGTATGGCCGTGATCAGCGGCATGTGAAAATGGCTGATATTGCCTGCGGCACAGGCCGTTTTCTGCATTTCGTCAAGCAGGCATACCCCAAGCTGAACATTAGCGCCTCAGACCTCTCAGAAGCATACCTGGAAGCGGCATGCGACCATCTTCGTGCGTGGCCAGATATTGACTATGTGCACGCCAATGCTGAAAAATTGCCCTTTGACGACAGTTCACTCGATATCGTGACATCGATTTATCTGTTTCACGAGGTCCCCCCCAAAGTCAGGCGGATCATTGCGGCAGAATTTGCCCGCGTCTTGAAGCCGGGCGGGCGGTTGATCTTCATGGACAGCCTGCAACTGGGCGACAAGGAAGGGTATGACGGTTTCTTGAAAAACTTCCCGGCAAACTTCCATGAGCCATTTTATGGCAGTTACATCAAGGAAGACTTGAAAACGATTTTTGAAGATGCCGGGCTGGTGGTGAAAGAACAAAGCCCTGTCTTTTTGTCCAAGCTTGTGGTCGCCAATAAACCTGAGTAAACGTACCCCTTCCAGAGTACCTCTCTTGTTTGTTTGTGAAATCAAATGCGGACTGAAACTTCTATATTTCTTCCAGTCTGCGGGCTGCTGTTTGCGATGTTGTCGTTTTCGAGCGGTGCCGCTTTTGCGAAAGGTCTTTTTCCTGATCTTGGCGCGATGGGAACGGCTGCAATCCGGCTGGCGTTTGCTGCGGTTATCATGCTTGTGGTGCTGCGCGGCTGGCGGGCCAGGATAACGCGCGATAACTGGGGTGCACTTACCATCTATGGCGTGACGCTCTGCGGGATGAACTTGTTTTTCTATTTGGCGTTGATGAGATTGCCGCTTGGCGTAACATCCGCCATCGAGTTCATGGGGCCTTTGTCTGTTTCGGTAATTTTTTCCAACAATCGCAGAGATATCATATGGGCGGTTTTGGCAGCGGTCGGGTTACTCTTACTGATGCCTCTTACCGGCGGGCCCGATGCTCTTGATCCGGTCGGAATCGTGTGGGCCCTGGCTTCGGCCATCTGTTGGGCGCTCTATATTGTCTATGGGCAAAAGGCTGGATCGCATCACGGAACGCAAACCGCCGCACTTGGAACAGGGATCGCGGCATTGGTGGCTCTCCCATTCGGTATCGCAGAAGCCGGGTCATCGCTGTTAAACACCGATTTGTTACCGCTCGTACTTGCTGTGGCACTCCTTTCGGGCGCAATTCCTTTTACGCTTGAAATGTTCTCGCTGCAGAGACTGCCCGCGCGCACATTTGGCGTGCTGATGAGCATTGAGCCGGTGTTTGGTGCTCTTGTTGGGTTTGTTGTTTTGCGTGAAGCCCTGACCCTTACCCAGGCACTCGCCATCGCCCTTGTCGTAGTGGCGTGCGCGGGGGCTGCTCTTTCAGCCCGGCCAAAAACCACTATCGCACCACACGCTTAGTTGTCCAAATTACAAGCTCATCCCGCTGGGTGGAAACCCTGATCAAACAGCGCATTGTTAACGCCAGAAAATAACATGGAGCGCTTCGAAGCTATTGTGTTTCATTGATGATGAAGAGTAGAGTTTAGCTGCAATGGGCTGGGATGACCCATATTTGAAGCTGGTAATCGCGCTCTATTTTGGCGCAAAATCTACATCAAATCCGAATTGCGTTTTCCCTTACATAGCCCGTTCTGCGCTGTTTTTTGAATTTACAAAGGGTTTACGCAATGCTTCGAACTTCAACCGTCTTTCTCGCCGCTGTTCTGGCAGCGCTTTTAAGCGCGCCATTGAGCGCCCAGGAAATAGCCAGCAAAATACTGACCAATGCTAAAGTGTTGACCATGGATGATGCCAATCCAACTGCGGAAGCTGTGGCAGTTGCTGGCAACAAGATCATCTATGTTGGAGATGCCAAAGGTGCTGAAAAGCTGAAAGGGGCTGATACTGAGGTCTTGGACCTTAAGGGCAACACGCTGCTTCCAGGCTTTGTTTCAGGCCATGATCATCTGGTGGCTTCAGGCTGGACCTCTCGCGGTGTCAGCCTGTTTGGTATCAAATCGCTCGATTAGGCGTTGGCGAAAATCAAGGAATATGCCGACGCGAATCCCGACAAGAAACTTATCCTCGGATATGGCTTCAATCAGGTGGAATACGGACGTTGGCCAACCAAGGCTGATCTCGATGCCGTCGTGGCGGACCGGCCGGTCTTCATACTCGATTTTACAATCCATGATATCTGGATGAACTCCGCCGCGTTCAAGGCCGGGAATGTTGCTGCTGATGAGCCCGACCAGGTTCCGGGCGTGATGTTCTGGCAGCGTGATGACAAAGGCGCGCAGACCGGTATTGGCATCGAATTCCAATGGGCACCGGCATTCCTTGCCGCTGGTGCCTGGGACCCTAAGGCGGAAATCCCCGCATTCCAGAAAAAATTCTTCGATGCAGCCGCGGCAACGGGTCTTACTGCTGTTCACGTTCCCATGATTGCCGCACCCAGCGTCACAAATCAAAAACTCTCGGCCCAAGAAACCGAAATTTCCATGGGCATTCTGCATGGGTTGGAGAAAAAGGGCGAGTTGAAGTTGCGCACCTTTGTTGCCAACGGCTTTAAAGGCCCTGTGGGCAAGCCAAAGGAAATTGCTGAACACACGGCCAAACTGCGTGAGAAATACAACTCCGACATGCTGCAGATTTGGGGTATCAAAATTCACCCTGAAGGCAATTGGTCGTCAAAAACCGCATGGATGCTGGAAGATTATTCTGATGGGTCCAAAACCCGCGGTGGTGCCGCTATCGAAGGTGCGGCGATCACCGAAATGTATCTTGAAGCCAACAAGCTTGGTTTGCCGGTGGGTACCCATGTTGATGGCAGCCAGACGGTCAAAAACACAATCGATGCAATTCTGGCTTCGCGAAAGGCCGGTTATGATATTCCCAATAACCTTCTGCACCATTATTTCTGGGTCACAGACGAGGATCACAAGCGGACCATCGACAACAAGATCATGGTCAACACGACGCCCTTGTTCTCTGTCGATTGGGAAGGGCAGAATGTTAACGCGCTTGATCTTTTAGGCGAAAAGCGCGTCAACAAGGAGTTTGGCCGCTACACTGAGCTTATGGATATTGGGCACAATGTTTCGATTTCCTCAGATGTCCCCTCATCACCCATCGATCTGGTTGCGCCGCTATTCAATGTCGAGTTGGCAGTGACACTGCAAGATCCCGGCAACCCGGATTCAAAACCATTTCCTCCTGCCAGGAAACCGGCTTCTTTGAAGGAAGCGTTGAAGGCTGTGACCATCTACCCGGCTCAACAGCAATTGATGGGAGACAAGATTGGCACAATCGCGGTTGGCAAATATGCAGACCTCGTTGCGCTCGATAAAGACATCACAAAAGTTGCCCCGCGCGAAATCTCCAAAATCAAGGTGCTCGGCACAATGCCAAACGGTGAATTCACCCACCGTGACGGGCTTTAGGCCTTAATTCTGCCGGGGCGGCAGCGTTGTCGCTCCGGCACATCCAACACCAGGTATTCTTATTCCTCTAAATCAGTCTGAATAAAGCGGTCGTTGAGGTGGATGTCTGTGGTTTCCAGCCGGCCCGGACCCAGATTTTCAAATTTATGGGGCACATTTGCCGGGCCGAACACAATTTGCCCGGCTTCGGCGTCGATTATTTTGCCACCTACCGTAAAGCGCGCACGCCCCTGCCGCACGATGAAGACTTCGTCATACGGGTGAAAGTGCAGCGACGGCCCATTGCCAACCGTGTTGCTTGAAAAGAACAAGATGGTGACGTTCGTCCCATAATCTCCACCTTCAAACCGGCCAACCCATTGATCTGCTTCAGTGGCCCAGTCGCTCCGCTGTATCAAAGCCGATTCGCGTTTCATCGTCTGGATCCTTCAGTTTTAATCTGATTTTCTCACCGCAAACTCCCCACTTCAACGGCAAGCGCGATGTTATCCCTGTTGCGGCCAAACCACCGGGAACCAGTCATCGCGTAATCGCTCGCCCACCTGCATATCGTGGCCGGGGAACGGCGGAGAGGTGCGGCCGGGGCGTTGACAGTAGCGCACATCATCGCCGAGCCAGCGCATGGAGAATGCGCGCCGCCGCGCACCGGTCATGTTTTCGCGCGCACCATGTACGGTGCGGAAATCGAACAGGACCGCATCGCCGGGTTCCAGCGACCATTCGACGATCTTGTAACGGTCAGGTTCATTTTCCGGATCGGGAACCGGCAGGTATTCGTCTTCGCTTGCGTAAAATCTGCCATCGTCAATCCAGCGCACCGGTAAAACCAGCTTATCCCATTTGTGAGAACCTGCAATGAACCGCAAAGTGGCTTCGCGCACCGGGTCTGCCGGTACCCAGAAGCTGACCATCTGCGTGCCTTCGGTGAAGTAGTAAGGCAGGTCCTGATGCCAGGGGGTGGTGGTTTGGGTGCCGGGTTCCTTGACCAGAACATGGTCGTGAAAGAACTGTGCACTTTTTGAGCGCATGATTGCTGCAGCGGTTTCTGCTGCCGGAGAATGACGAACAACGTCTTCAAATTCCGCAATGCGCGTCCAGTTGCAATAGTCATCGAAAAATGAGCCGCTCTGTCCCTTGCGGCGGTTTTCCGCGCCATAAGGGCCGGGCTCGCGCAAATTCATCTCAATGCCCGCGGCGATTTTATCGATCCAGCCAGAAAACACCCCACGCAGGCACACAGCCCCGTCACGTTCATAGGCTTCAACATCGTTTTCAGTGACGAATTCAGACATGAGTTTCTCCGTTAACCGCCGTTTTCGCAGCAAAAGATATCTATAACTTTCGCATGAAGCATCTATTCGTATGACGCTTCAACGAAATTCAGTGTCTAAATGACAGCAATGCGGA
>CAJQND010000077.1 GCA_905479595.1 uncultured Hyphomicrobiales bacterium | reverse complement strand
CTCATACATACGGTCAATACCCTGCTCAATGGTGATGCCAACCCGCTGGCCTTCAACCACTTCTGCAAACTCCGGTCCAACTGGTGGAATAGTTTCAGTGGCAATAACCTTCAACGTATCGTTCACCGGCAGACCCGCCTTTAGCCCACGCACAATCACATCAATCGCATTGGCAAACTCAGAAAGAAACAATGCTTGCCGGCGATTACGTTTGAACGACACAATCCAACGGGGCAAACCCAGCGCACCGGCAAATCCTGCGGCGGCACAAACATAAATCGATTGGCTATACGTGTATGTGGCAGCAAAAAATACCACCCCGGTAGCCAGGCTCAGCAGCCAGAAAACCTTAACCGAAATACCGATCCCTGCCTGCCGCAGCATCATTTCCATGGTTAAGCGTTTTTTACGGGCTTTTTCGCGCTGTTCAATTTGGTTCAGGGTTTCCTGTACCTGTTTGCGCCGCACGTCCTTTGAATCACCATCGGCACCAAGTAGCTTCTTGGCCATGGATTCCGTGCGCCCACCCGACACTTTGGCGATCCGTTTGTTGCCTCTGGTCTCACCGTTTATGAACGGCAGCAAGAGAACATAGATCACCACAACGACAGCCACGCCGAAAACGGCCAAAATACCAATCTGAATGATTTCGTCGCTAATCACTGCTGCGTGCCCTTTTTAGAGTTCCATTTCATTGTGCACCTCAGCGGCTTCGAGCGCTTCTGCCAGCGCCAGCTCATCACCGTAATATCGTGCCCGATCCCAGAAATGCGGACGTGCAATTCCGGTTGAGCGGTGACGGCCCATAATCTTGCCGCCCGCATCTTCACCTTCAATGTCGTAAACGAACAGGTCCTGAGTGATAATGACCTCACCTTCCATGCCCACTACTTCAGTAATGTGAGTAATTTTACGCGAACCATCGCGTAAGCGGGCAGCCTGGACAATCACATCGATGGACCCGACAATCATTTCCTTGATGGTTTTTGAAGGCAGGGAAAACCCACCCATCGTAATCATCGATTCAAGTCGCGACATAGCCTCGCGCGGGGTATTGGCGTGGAGCGTTCCCATCGAACCGTCATGGCCCGTGTTCATCGCCTGTAAAAGGTCAAAGGCTTCTGGTCCGCGTACCTCACCTACAATGATCCGCTCGGGACGCATACGCAGACAGTTTTTCACCAGATCGCGCATTGAAATCTCACCCTCGCCTTCAAGATTAGGCGGACGGGTTTCCAGGCGCACAACGTGAGGCTGCTGCAATTGCAGCTCTGCTGCATCTTCACAGGTGATGATGCGCTCTTCTTCTTCGATGAATCCTGTAAGGGCGTTCAACAGCGTGGTTTTACCAGAGCCCGTTCCGCCGGAAATCAACACATTACAGCGGCAACGGCCAATAATAGACAGGATTTTCGCGCCTTCCGGCGTGATCGAACTATAGTCCACCAGATTTTGCAAACGCAGGCGGTCTTTTTTAAATTTACGAATTGTAAGTGCCGCGCCATCGATCGAAAGAGGCGGTGCAATCACGTTCACACGCGAGCCATCTGGCAAACGCGCGTCACAAATGGGACTGGCCTCATCAACCCGGCGGCCAACCTGACTAACAATGCGCTGACAAATATTCATCAACTGCTGATTGTCACGGAAGCGGATGCCGGTCTGCTCGATTTTACCGTCAACTTCGATGTAAACTGTATTCGAGCCATTCACCATTATGTCGGCAATATCATCGCGAACCAGCAATGGCTCCAGCGGGCCATAGCCAAGCACATCATTGCAAATGTCCTCGAGCAGCTCTTCCTGCTCGGCAATCGACATCATCACATCTTTGATGGTGATGATTTCAGTTACGATATCGCGGATTTCATCGCGCGCAGCATCGCGGTCGAGCTGTGACAACTGAGTGAGATCGATTGCGTCGATCAATGCATTAAAGATCGTTGTCTTAATATCGTAGTAGTCTTCTGAGCGCTGCTGCACTTTCTTTTGCGGCTTGGCTTCTTGTGCAGGCATCGCCGGTGGCATACGCGATGCACCACCCTCAGATACACCATTTTGCACGTTTGCAGGAGCTGCCATTGGAGGCAAATCTGGCACCGATGCATCACCAGACGATGCCGGATGCCCGGCACCGCTCTCTGTTGCTGGTGGATTTCCACCAGCTGGGCTCGCCGGCTGTGGTGGTGCCGATGAACTGTCGAACTCCCCGCGCTTCCCGAACATGTCTATTTCGTCCCTTTACGGGTCAGTTTTTTGAGCAACGGACCAAGGTTGAATTTTTTGCTTTTGCCCGGTTCAGAACGCCCGCTCACAAGCTTTGCCAATGACATCATGCCCTCGGCGGCTTTTGACTTTGGTCCCACTTCAAAAATCATCTGCCCGTTATTGCTCGCGGTTCCAAACGTAATCGCGTCGTAAGGAATGATAACGCTTGGCTCGATACCAATTGTTTTAGCAAAATCACTCGCAGATATTTCCGGTCGTTTGGGAACCGCTGCCATGTTGAGCACCAGATATGGCTCACTATCATTGGGCCGCGCAGCTTTGAGCAGTTCAACCAGGTTTTTAGCATTCCGCAAACTTGCTATCTCCGGGGTTGCGGTAATCACCACCTCATCCGCTTTGGTCAATGTCTGTCGGGCCCATGGCTCCCAGACATTCGGCATATCAACAATAACCGTCGGTACACTGTGACGGATAACATCCAGGATGATCTCCAATGTCTCATTTTCAATCTGGAAATCACGGTCAATAGCGCCAGGTGCCGTAAGCAGGCTGAGGCGCTCACTGCATTTTGTCAGCAGGCGGTCGATCAACATTTCGTCCAACCGGTCTGGCGCGCCAAGCGCTTCGGCAATTCCTTGAGTTGAATCTTGGTTGAAATTCAGTCCTGCCGTTCCGTATGCAAGATCAAGGTCCGCGATTACAACATCATCAGAGAGAATTTCGGAAATTATCCAGCCAACATTGTGGGCCAATGTTGAGGATCCAACACCGCCCTTCGCACCGGCAAATGCAAATATCCGGCCAACCGGGGCCGCATCCGGCTTGGAAAAAAGGCCAGAAATGCTTTCGACGATTTGCAGCTCTGATATTGGCGCAACAATATACTCGCTCACCCCTTGGGTAACCAATGTGCGATAGAGCAATACATCGTTGACGTGGCCGATCACCACGACCTTCGTGCTCTCATCACAGACTTGCGCCAATTGGACTAATTCCGCCAACATGCCATCGCGCATCGCACGGGATTCAACAATTAGAACGTTTGGTGTTGCTGCTTGGGAAAACCATTCCGTTGCCGCTGCAATTCCGCCAAGTTGAATATTAGTGTGCGCCTTTGAAAAACGCCGGTCTTCCGCGGCCCCCTGCAAAGCAGTAGCAATGGCCTCAGTTTCGCAAAATGCTTGGATAGAGATGCGTGGAATATCTGCAACCAATCCCAATTTTCCAGGTTGCCCTGCGCCATCGCCAAACACCTGCGGTTCGCCGATTTGTGGTTCGATCTTTTCTGCTTGATCGTTCATTTGTTTTCCCCAGCCTCTTATGGCTTATTTTGCAACTTCACTAACAACGCCCGATGCAGCGCTATCGCGTGCAGAGCTGGTTTTTTCACCATTCACATATTTGTCGTACACTTGGTCATTGCGCGCTGCGTCAAAGGAACTCGACGAGCGTGGCCCTAAGAGATCGCGCGGATTATCCGCCATCGCAGCTAGATTATGCTGTGTTGAGCAACCAAGGTCCGGGTAAGCACGATTTTCACCCGTAACTGCTATGTTTTTCGACCAGTCACCACATTTATCTGTGACGGCAAAATGGCGCTGATATGAGATAATTACCGGCGACCCAGCTCCGCCAGAATGGCGCTGATAGGCAATCGCGCGTGACGGCACGTTTTCTTGCGATGCCATGTGTGACACGCGGGCAGACACAGCATTTGCAGTGTTGCCACCGCCAGACGGTGTTGAAATGACCATCTTGCCAGCAGCCGTTGAAGGATAGCGTGCCAGGAATTTACGGATTTCTGATTCACGCGTGGGCGTGAAACTCGCGCCTTGGCGGGTTGGCACCTGCATGCGCATAGTGCCTTTTTCAACGTCAATCGGGTAACGCTGGTAGTATTGCTCGCCTGTATTTGCCGAGAGATCTTCATTGTTCGCGGGCATGGATTGGCACCCCGCCAGCAGGCTCATTGCGACCCCAAAACCCATAAACCGGGCGATGCAGGAAGCGGATTTCTTGGAATTGTTCAACATTGGGCTAATCCTCCAGCCTGCACTATTCGAGAATGTATCCGACTTCGCCGTGATAGGTGCCGCGTGGCACCCCATCGGCTGAGCCGTAAACCGCATTCAGTCGGCCAAACAGGATCGTGTCGGCATCAGAAGGGTCGATGAATCGGTCAAGCGGCGTGGCGATTTGCTTTTCGCTCACAGGCTTGACGATGATTGGGGTCACCATAACCACCAGCTCGGTTTCGTTGCGCTGGTAATCTCGGCTGCGGAACAAGGTTCCCAGGATCGGCACATCCTTCATTCCAGGAATGCCGTTAATATCCTGGCGCAAACGTTCAGAGATCAAACCTGCCAGGACCAGTGATCCGCCTGAACCGATTTCGACGGTCGTCTCTGCACGGCGCACCCTTAGGGAAGGGATCACAAAAGCATTTTGGGAAATCGTGGTGGTGGTACCATCGCTGTCAACGACCCCACCGGCCCCGACGGTTGCCTGGTTCTCAGTTGAGATTTCCGACACTTCCGTTGAGATTTTTAGATTGATGCGATTTTCGTTGAGCACCACCGGTGTGAACCCAAGGCCGACACCGAAAGGCTTAAACGATACGGTAATTCCGTCATCTCCGCCGTTCACTGGAACCGGGAATTCGCCACCAGCAAGGAACTTCGCAGATTCACCGGAGATAGACGTAAGCGTGGGTGCAGCAAGGGTGCGTACAAGACCATCACGTTCCATAAGTTTCAACGCACCGTCAAATGAACTGCCACCAATCTTGCCGAACACGCCATTGCCCTTGCCAAACCCATTTAGAGCCTGGCCTGCAATTGAAAATGGATTGCCTGACACCAGTCCAATGCTGGCATTGCCAATTTTGACAAGGCCTGCGGCGTCAACACCTAGCTGTTTCAAAATCTGACGTTGGATCTCAATAACGCGCACCCGCAGCAACACCTGTTGCTTGTCGGCTATCGATATAGTGTTGACCACTTTGTCCTTGTCGCCAACATATTTCGACGCGATCATAGAAGCGCGTGCAGCATCAGATGCGCTGCGCACCTTACCGGAAAGCACTACCGTTTCACCCACCGAATCCACCCGGATCTTGTTACCTGGCATGATGCGATTGAGAATGTTCTTGAGAGCTGTGGAATCGCGGCCTACATCAATATCAAGGCTCAGAACCTGGCGGCCTTGCTCGTCAAAGAAGAAAACATTTGTTTCGCCAATTTTCTTTGCAAACAAATAAACCGTGTACGGCGTACGTGCGACCGCATCGACGGTATCAGGATTACCCACCAGCACATCACGCGCGGCAACCGGGAGACGCACAACAACTGTCTTGTTCAATCCGATACGCAGCCGTCGGTCGGTTTCGCCTTTTGCAATGCGCACCGCCTTGTTTCCCGCTTCGGCCTGCGATGTGAAACCCGCCATTTGGCCAGGGGCACCGAAAAGAGCCCACAAAAGTGCGGCAAAAACTATCAAAGCAAGGGTCCGGCCGCGGCCCGTGTTTGGGGAGTTGTTGGTCGATAGACAACTAATCATGACCGGGATTCCTTACTGATTACCATGCAGAATTGAGGTGGAGCCGTAACGGATAACCGCAATGCCCTCACCGCCTCTGCCTGTTGAAAAATTCTCTGCTGATTTGGGTCCGTCATCGCCAAGTTTCCCGGAGTTTTCAGAAATTGAGCGTAATGTTAGAGATAAGGCGCCCATTGAATCAGCAACTTCTAAAAGTTCAGTCTGGCTCGGAAGTAATTCCACGGTCGCGATTTTCCCGACAACCACCTGATCGCCCTTTTCGTTCTCACGGAAGGTTTGGTCGATCGCGAGAACCCGCACATTGGTCAAAACCGTGTCAGATGCATGCATGACTTCACCGCCGGATTTTTCCTGTCTCGTCAGGATCACATCCACTTTGTCATTGGGCAGAATAAATCCACCTGCACCCGTATCAGCGGAAATTTTAATTGACACCGCGCGCATGCCTTTTGGCAGAATGGCCGCCATAAATCCCCCGGAATCGGGAGAAATAAGCTTTTTCTGGAGGATGGGTTCACCAGCTATGATGCCTGTTCGAGCCAGCGCCTTGGCATATTTAGCGAGCGCTTTCGGTTCTGCGGATTTTAGAATGTACTTGGGAGACGAAGCCTTCTTCGGCCACGCTTGCCACTGAATTCCCTTTTCGGTAATCTGATTACCGAGCGGAATATCTTTCGACGCCACCAACACCTGAACAATTTCTTCGTTCGACTTCTGGACGATCTGAATTTTATTCTTTGTCAGGACGTTTTTCGCCAGTACCGCAGCGGCAACGGCTGCACCTAACGCTAATCCTAAAACCAATACACGTGAAACTCGCATCTTTCCCAGCCCCAGCTTGAGTTAACCGATCCCTGCATTTTCATGGCGTGCACCGGTATGAAGAGAGGGTGCACGGGAAATGGTCAAATTATGGTTAATGGAATTTGAAAAACTTGCCGCCCTGCCAGCGAGGCATCCATAACTGCCTATATTTTCGGGATTTTTTGTCATTACGCACCCAATGCTTTCATCACTGGTGTGCCTGGAAAAAGCAGCAAAGCCGCAGCTGCAATGGCAACTCCGTATGGTGCACCCGTCTCCTTGGCATGCAAACGCTCGGCCCATTCAAGGCCAAGTGCCCATCTTGGAAGCGGAAACTGGCGCGAATAGACAAGCGCAATACACAAGGGGCCGCCAATCATTGCGGTGGCAAAAATCAATGGCAAAACTTTGCCAAATCCGAACCACAAGGCGACAGCTGCCAAAAACTTTGCGTCTCCACCGCCAATAAGGCGAAAGCAAAAAAGTGTAAAGCCAATGGCCAAAACCAAACCGCCGGCGGCGAAATGCATCAACGCATCATGCGCCGACATACCTGTCACAAGCGCTGTCGCTGCAAAGGCCGCAACCAGAATGATCGAGATCCAGTTGGATATCGTCATGGTGAATATATCTGTTACCGCAGCTGCAATAATAAGAGCTGGAAACAGCAAAAGAATTAGAATGTCAGCCAAATCTTCCTCCTGGCGGAAAACCACATAATTGCGGGGCGCATATCCCAACCCCGCGTTTGTATAGTCAGGCCAGTGTGGAGATGTGGTGTAAATCTGAAGTAAAAATTCCAAGAAAATTTTAATAAAACTTTACGATTAGGATTTTTGCTGCGGCACGGTGAACACAAAAAAACAACCGGCAGAAGTTCTGCCGGTTGTTCTCTTCCAGTATAACTGGAAACAATGACTACAGACTATGCTGTATGCCTTTGTCGGGTGCCAGTATCTGGCCCCAATTTTTTATTAGGGGACTGGAGCAGCGGCAGGTGCCAGTCCATCGGCAACGGCATTAAAAGTCGTGTTCAAGTTCGTGCCAACCGTAGTGACAACAGTCACGATTGCAACAGAGATACCTGCAGCGATCAGACCATATTCGATTGCGGT
>CAJQND010000076.1 GCA_905479595.1 uncultured Hyphomicrobiales bacterium | reverse complement strand
TCGAGTTTTGCAGATAGTAGGTTGAAACCTCAGATTGGTTGACCATGGTGTCTGCCGCGCCAAATGGTGGCAAACCGGACACGCCATAAAACAACATTATCGCCATGCCCAGAGAAAGCACGAGCGGGATAAGTGGGGTGTGTGTAGGAACCGTTTCTCTTGATTTGGTGAGGTACAGAACGCTCAACATCAAAACCGTTGAAATTCCTGCACCAACTGAAGCTTCGGTCATGGCGACGTCAACTGCGTCGAGCACAATCATAACGCTCGCCATCAGGAAGCTATAGGCACTGCCAAGCATAACGACACCAAACAGGTTGCGCGTGCGCACAACCCCGACGGTCACAATCGCCATCAGTGTCAACAAGACCATATTTACCAACGCTTCCGTCATGACTTCGCCTTGCGTTTTGCTGGTTTCGCTTTTGCTTTTGCTTTAGATGGTTTTGCTTTTGTCGTTGAGACTTTCTTCGGTTTTGCGCCATCATTTGCAAGCACCGGTTCTACTTCGGCATAACGTGCCGCGCGGGCCAGCGCGTGGGTTGCTACCGGGCCGGTGAACAGAATGAAAAACAACAGCATCATAAGTTTTGCCAAAACTAACGAAACGCCTGCCTGCAGCATCATGCCAATGAGGAGCAGTGCCGCGCCGGTCGTGTCGCTGGTGCTTGCGGCATGCATGCGGGTGAAAACATCAGGCATACGCAAAAGGCCGATGGCACCTACAACATAAAAGAAACTACCGGCCAGGATGAAACCCCAGCTTAGAACATTAATGATCAATTCCATCACGTGTCACCCCGCTCATCTTCTTCCCCATGAGCAAGGTCGCCATAGCGGAACCATTTAAGCACTGCGAGCGTTCCGATGAGATTGAGGAGCGCATAGGTCAGCCCTATGTCGAGAAATTCAGGGCGTTTTGCCAAAAAACCCATGACCGCGAGCAACATAATAGCAGCCGTGCCAATGGTATTGGCGGCAAGAACACGATCAAAAACCGTAGGTCCTTTTAGTGCACGGATGACAGCGCAGATATGCGCGACAATTATTGCGGCTGCGGCAATTGTAAACATCATGCGCGCCCTTCAAAGGCAGTCGCACGGCGATCCATCTCGCCTTCGTCCAGTTCGTCCAGGCCTTCCTTCGTCACCGCGTGGACAAGGATGCCATCACCCTCGCGCTCAACCGCAATCGTCCCCGGAGTCAACGTGATTGAATTGGCGAAGAGAGTGACGCCAAGCGCCGTCTTCTGGCTGGCCTTCACCGTGCGCATGGTCGGGGATATGGGCAAGCTCGGGCTAAGAATTAGCTTGGCAACTCCAATGCTCGCCTTGCAGATTTCAACCAATAGCCAAGGCCAGTAGATCAATGCGCGGCCAAGCAAATGGAAAGACTGTGCTTCTTCATCAAGCACGTCCATCGATTTCATGAAGTAAGCTACAGCCGTACAACAGATAATGCCTACCGTAATAAGAAATACGGTATAATGCCCCGACAATAACAGCCAGAAAACCATCAAAACACAGACAAGACTGATCGTGCGCAATTTTACCCCCATCCGCCAGACTGTACCGTCTGTTTCATGTCCTTTTTATCAAAGGACTGGTACATTGTATACCACAAACAAGTTTTTCAACTTCGTGTGGATTAAAACGTAACCGCCAACCGCCGCGCGCCTGACTATTGTGAATATAGGTTTGTAAGTGTGTGTTGAAAAGCGCAGAAATGCTTCCTGTGGTTATCTGACGTTTTCGTCAGGGCCGGGGTTGCCAAAGTGCAAGACAGTATACCCAAAAACCGCCGAGATGAACGAACCCGTAAGAACCCCGAGTCGGACTGGAATAACGAATGTTGAGTGCTCAAATGCGAGCGAATCAATAAATATACTCATGGCAAATGCGGGATCAACAGCTTAAGGGAAGGTCGACCCATTTAGATGCTGTCTGACGCCTCCAGGCGGAGAAATTCTTTGATCATATTTCTCATAAAACGCTCCCAGCAACTCAAAATATGCACAACTTATGTATGTTTTATGGTTGTTTGAATGTTTAATCGCTAGTTTTACCTGTGCACGTAACCCGCGCAATATAAGTTTAGGTTTGCAATGCGCAGATTGGCTGACTGATCGGATCTGACGCCCAGCAGTACCCATCCGTCCAACATTCTCTCATGATAGCAGACTTGCGAAGCGCTTCGCTTCGGCACGCCCGCGATTGGCTCTGTGAACCTGTCGACTAGCGAGGGAACCGCTGCAAAAAGTACGGTCGTTCGAAATCTTCAACCAATTGAAATAACAGCACTTTTTGAATGCGAACCAATTTGCATGAGGTTCGGTCGGAAAGAGACGGAGGGGCCTTCAGAGACTGAAATCGCTATTCCTGTCAGTCTCTGTGGTTCGGTCGATTCTGCTAAACCCCTTTGAAACAACAACAAATTTTGCTGCTGGTGCGGGGCTGTTCAGAGTTTGCAATCGGGATATTGGCGGAGAGAGAGAACCTGCCACCCAACTGTCTGAGCGAGGGCGATCTGGTTCAAGCGAAAACCTGACAAATAGTGCGTTCATCAGTGTTTTCGCTCAGCCAATCCGGCGAGTGTCCAGCGGCGAAACTGTCGGTAGACGCTTGACCATTTGCCGAATTCTTCTGGTACCAGGCATCGCAAAGGGGCGTTCTATGGTCTCGACGTGACCCCGGAGCGTGTCATGTGCGACGGGCTGCGGGCCAAGACGCCCATCCCGGGCCTCTACCTTGCGGGCCAGAACGTGGCGAGCCCCGGCATTCCAGGGGCGCTCATGGGTGGCCTTCTCGGGGCAGCCAGCATCGACCCAAAGGTGGTCAGCCATATCAGGGAGTGAAGTTGGTTGCCTCTGCCTACCTCGGAATTGGATTGATTGTTGCCGGTTTTCCAC
>CAJQND010000075.1 GCA_905479595.1 uncultured Hyphomicrobiales bacterium | reverse complement strand
GTTTCCATATCCCTTGGGCTTTGGATGACGCTTTTATCTTATGCAATCTCTATCCCACTGGGCATTCGCAAAGCAGTAAAGGACGGTTCGCATTTCGATGTGTGGACATCCGGTGTGATTGTGGTGGGCTACGCAATCCCGGGTTTTTTGTTTGCGGTACTGCTGATAGTGCTGTTCGCCGGTGGGTCATTTCTCGATTGGTTTCCCTTACGCGGTCTCACGTCTGAAAACTTTGACCAGTTGAACTGGTTTGAAAAAATCATCGACTATTTTTGGCATTTGGTTCTGCCGATCTTTGCCATGGCCATTGGCGCATTCGCCACGTCGACCTTTTTGACCAAGAACTCATTTCTGGATGAAATCAAGAAGCAATATGTGGTCACCGCACGGGCAAAAGGGTTGAACGAACGCCAGGTGCTTTACGGGCATGTATTCCGCAATGCCATGCTTATTGTAGTTGCGGGCTTTCCCGGTGCTTTTATCGGCGCATTTTTTGCCGGTTCTCTGTTGATCGAGCAAATCTTCTCTCTTGATGGGTTGGGCTTGCTCGGCTTTGAATCCATTGTCCAGCGCGACTACCCGGTGGTATTTGCAACTCTCTACATTTTCTCGCTTATGGGGCTGGTGGTAAACCTCATTTCTGACCTCACCTATACTTGGATCGATCCAAGGATCGATTTCGAGTCACGGGAGGTCTGATCGAGATGAACAACACACAGACCGATCACAGCAATGATGATGGCGTACTAAGCGCTGGCAGCAGTATTGCGCAGCATGCAGATGTACAAAAGGGCTTTCTGTCACCGATCAATGCACGGCGCTGGCGCAATTTCAAAGCTAACCGCAGGGGATTCTGGTCCCTTTGGATTTTCCTGTTCCTCTTTTTTGTCACCTTGTTTGCTGAGTTGATCGCTAACGATAAGCCCCTCTTGATCAGGTATGACGACAGCTTTTATGCACCGGTTTTCAATACTTATGCAGAAACAGTCTTTGGCGGCGAGTTTGAAACCGAAGCCGATTATCGTGATCCCTTTGTCACCGATCTGATCAAAGAGAAAGACGGCTGGGTGGTGTGGCCACTCATCCGCTATTCCTACGACACAGTGAACCTTGATTTTCCAGGCTACAAGCTGGTGGATGGCGAACGAAAAGCAGCTGGATTTCCGGCTCCGCCAAACTGGATGGGCAATAAGGAGATTTGCGCCGTTAAAGGCGATGAACAACTGGCGCGCTATTGTGCGGTGAAAAACTGGAACTGGCTCGGCACCGACGATCAGGGCCGAGATGTGGTGGCGAGGTTGATTTATGGGTTCCGAATATCGGTATTGTTTGGTCTGACGCTGACCCTCGTTTCCTCAGTTGTCGGTGTCATCGCTGGCGCGGTTCAGGGCTATTTCGGCGGCTGGGTAGATTTGATCTTTCAGCGAGTTATTGAAATCTGGACCTCTGTACCTACCCTTTACCTATTGATCATTATTGCAGCTGTCATCGAGCCAAATTTCTGGATTCTGCTTGGCATTCTGCTTTTGTTTTCGTGGGTGGCACTTGTCGGCGTTGTGCGCGCGGAGTTTCTGCGCGGCCGAAATTTTGAGTACATCAACGCAGCACGGGCACTTGGCGTTTCTGATCGGGTCATTATGTTTCGCCATCTCTTGCCGAACGCCATGGTCGCAACGCTCACGTTTATGCCGTTTATTCTCAACGGTTCGATTACAACGCTCACGTCGCTCGATTTTCTCGGCTTCGGCTTACCGCCAGGTTCGCCGTCACTCGGCGAATTGCTGGCCCAGGGCAAATCCAACCTGCAAGCACCTTGGCTTGGCCTTTCTGGCTTTTTCTCTATCGCGGTTATGCTCTCACTGCTGGTTTTTGTTGGTGAAGCCGTGCGTGATGCCCTCGATCCAAGGAAAACATTCGTATGAGCGCGCCGCTTCTCACAATTGAAGATCTCTCGGTCGAGTTTCGCCAAGGCGGCAACTCCACCCTTGCAGTCGACCGTATCTCATTCGACATCAATCCCGGCGAAACAGTCGCTCTTGTTGGGGAATCCGGCTCAGGAAAATCGGTCAGTGCACTCTCCATCATGCGATTGCTGCCATACCCGGCGGCGCATCATCCCTCTGGCGTGATAACCTACAAAGGCGCAAGCTTACTTGATGCGCCAGATAAAGAAATCAGGGCTGTGCGCGGCGATGAGATCGCGATGATTTTCCAGGAACCCATGTCGTCGCTCAATCCGTTGCATTCGATTGAAAAGCAGATTGGCGAGATCCTTGAAATTCACCGGGGAATGGGCGAGAGCGCCACACGTGAAAAAGTGCTGGAACTCCTCAATAAAGTAGGTATCCGCGACCCGGAACAACGCTTGGGTGCCTACCCCCACCAGCTTTCCGGCGGGCAACGCCAGCGGGTAATGATCGCCATGGCGCTCGCCAACGAACCAGATCTGCTGATCGCCGATGAACCTACAACTGCGCTTGATGTCACTATTCAGGCGCAAATTCTCGCCTTGTTGAAGGATTTACAACGCGAACTTGGCATGGCGATGCTGCTGATCACCCATGACCTTGGCATTGTGCGCAAAATGGCAAGCCGGGTGAACGTTATGACCCATGGCAAGATTGTCGAAACCGGTGAGACGGAGCAGGTTTTCAACCGGCCAACCCACGAATACACCAAACATCTTCTGGCAGCTGAACCAAGCGGCATACCACCTGAAGCTGATGCCAGCGCGCCAACGGTGATGCAAGCAGATGATTTGAAAGTCTGGTTCCCGATCAAAAGCGGATTTATGCGCAAAACCGTTGACCATGTGAAGGCAGTGGATGGCGTAAGTGTCAAAGTTCGAGCTGGGCAAACGCTGGGTGTTGTTGGCGAATCCGGTTCCGGAAAAACAACCCTGGGCCTGGCGATGATGCGGTTGATTTCTTCACAGGGACAAATCGCTTATGTGGGCAACTCAATAACCGGACTTTCATCTGCGGAAATGCGCCCGTTGCGCAAAGAATTACAGATCGTCTTTCAGGATCCTTACGGCTCGCTTAGCCCGCGTATGTCGATCCGCCAAATCGTCGAGGAAGGCCTGGCCGTGCTCGACAGCGAACTTTCAGCCGAAGAGCGCCGCCAAAGGGTCGAAAGCGCCCTTGAAGAGGTTGGCCTTGATCCTTCGTCGATGGAGCGCTATCCGCACGAGTTCTCCGGCGGCCAACGCCAGCGCATTGCAATCGCCAGAGCAATGGTACTGAATCCGAAATTTGTCATGCTGGACGAGCCGACAAGCGCACTTGATATGTCCGTGCAGGCGCAAATCGTTGACCTTTTGCGCGCCCTTCAAGACAAGCATGATCTTGCATACCTTTTTATCAGCCACGACTTGAAAGTGGTGCGTGCGCTTGCCAATGATGTGGTGGTATTACGTAACGGAAAAGTGGTGGAACAGGGTCCGGCCAAAAAAATCTTCGACGCGCCGGAAACCGAATATACCAAGGCGCTGATTTCAGCCGCGTTCGATCTCGAACTGGCCGACCAAGACGTGGTATCTGATTAACAATGTCACTACATTTGATTATTCCAGAAGGACGGTTGGATAGTTGGCGCAACCATATTCAAAAAGCCGCGCCGGGACTTGCAATACACGAGCAAGACAATGCGGTTGAAGACGTGGATTACGCATTTGTGTGGCTTCCACCACCTGGCGAACTTGCAAGGTTTCCAAATCTAAAAGTCATCTTCTCAATGGGTGCAGGCGTCGATCATGTTTTCGCCGATCCAAACTTGCCGGACGTACCGATTGTTAGGGTCGTAGATGAAAACCTGACCATGCGGATGACCGAATGGGTGGTGATGAACGTATTGCTGCATCACCGCCAGTTCCGTGCCTATGACGTGCAGAACTCAAAAGCTGAATGGCTGGAACGCGAGCAACCAGGTGCCGATGAAGTTTGTGTCGGGGTGATGGGACTTGGGGTGATTGGGGCCGATAGTGCCTTGCGCTTGCGTGATCTCGGATTTCAGGTGGCTGGGTGGAGCAATTCACGCAAAGATATCGCCGGGATTGAGAGTTTTGCAGGAGAAAGTGAAAAACAGGAATTCCTTAATCGAACGGATATTTTGATAAATCTGCTGCCCCTTACCCCGCAAACGCAGGGATTGATAGACGCAAAACTCATTGGTTCATTAGCGCGTAATGGTGCCATTTCCGGGCCAATAATTATCAATGCGGGCCGGGGTGGCTCCCAGGTTGAGGCAGATATCATTGGTTGTCTGAATGATGGAAGCCTGGCTGGCGCGTCTCTGGATGTTTTCGAAACCGAACCATTGCCAGCAGAAAGCCCGTTATGGGCCAATCCCAACGTTTTCATTACCCCGCATGTAGCCGCGGTTTCGGACCCGGTATCGATCAGCACTTATGTGGCAAAACAAATCACCCGTTTCGAGCAGGGAAAGCCGTTACAAAACGTGGTTGATCCAAATACGCGTTACTAGGGTCAGGCCCCTAGAGCAACCTGCGGAAGCTTGTTGGCTTGGCGTAAAGATAGGCAATCCGCGAGATCGCCTCATCAAGGGGCTCAATAACGGTCATCATATGATAGCCGTTTACGTGGATCAGGCTTGATGCATCCAGCATCATGCCCGTGTGGCCCTTCCAGTAAATAAGATCACCAGCCTGCAGACGAGAAGGGTCCATATGATCGAGCGGGTCGCCGAGATATGCCTCTTGCATGTCACTATCGCGCGGTGCCGGGATACCCGCTGCGATACATGCCAGTTGCACCAGCGCCGAACAATCAAGCCCAAAGGCGGAACGCCCACCCCACAAATAGGGAATTCCGGTGAATTTTTCGATTTCGGAAAGCACATTTCCGCCGCGCCGTGTGATGGGGCGCAGATGTGATGCATACACATAACCGCCACCGGCGATCTGCAAGAAGTCGCCCTCTTCCCCATTCACCGCTAACTTCGAACCAAAAGAAACCGGTTCCACACTTGGTGTTTTGATGTTGGGTTCGGGATATATGAACGTTGAGAGCGCGGCCACCTCATGGGTTGGCGTTATAAGCTCATCAGATAAGCAAGCAGCCGGGAAATACCCGACATAGCCATCGGTTTCCAGTTGACCCCAAGCCCATCCATTTGCTTCATCGAATACCCGGACATTCTCGCCGCGCAATGCTTGGCTGGTGCGTCCGGCATTGGCATCGGCCGCATTGCGGATATCAGCAACTCCGGCACATACCTGACGAACTGCGCCTTCTGCATACCGTTCTGCCTTGATCAGGTCTTTCAACCCCTTATCGGCGAGGTCACTACGATAAGCATGGACACGTGGGTCGTAACTGGGTTCCATCTGCATGTTATCCATCATGTTCCCGCTTGCGCCCGCCGCGAAATCATATCGGCGAGCTGTTCAAGATATAATGCGCCTTCGACTGTACGCTGTACCAATACATTGCGGCGATCCTGTGGATCGCGCCTTCGGGTAACCAGGTTCATCTGGCCCATGGCATCAAGCGCTCTGGTGATTACGGGCTTTGAAACAACAAGCTTTGCCGCCAGCGCGCGCACAGTATGGGGTGGTGGTTCGAGATACACCGTCAACAAAATAGTGACCTGACGTGCCGAAAGGTCTGGCGCATCCCCACGCACCAGGTCCAGATTAACATCGTGCCACAGCTTGAGGGCTTCAGCCATTGCCAGCGCCACGGTTCCCACTCCACATACATCGTTTCGGACCCGTACCAGTCTAGTTAAACACGGCTCTAGTGCAAGTCCGCCAGGCAAATATGGTTATCAGCCACCATAGCGCCTCTCCAGCACATGAAAGAGCGCGCGGGTGGCCTGGGCCTCTCCACCATGAGGCCGACCAGGTGCTGCAGCAGGCGCCCAGGCAAAAATATCAAAATGTGCATAGGACTTTGCGTTTTCAACAAAGCGTTTGAGGAACAAAGCTGCCGTAACGGAACCAGCAAAGCCGCCAGAGCTGATATGGTTCACATCTGCCACTTTGCTGGATAGCCATTTATCGTAAGGTTGCCAGAACGGCATACGCCAGATTGGATCATTTTCACTCATTCCAGCTGTAGAAATATCGGCGGCAAGTTCGTCGTCATCTGTATAAAACGGCGGCAAGTCCGGCCCAAGGGCCACTCGGGCAGCACCGGTCAGCGTTGCCATATCAATCATCAGTTCAGGCTTTTCTTCATCACCCAGCGCCAGGGCGTCAGCAAGTACGAGCCTGCCTTCAGCATCAGTATTACCAATTTCCACGCTTATGCCTTTCCGGCTCGGTAAAATGTCGCTGGGCCGGAACGCGCCGGCGGAAACGGAATTTTCCACCGCCGGGATGAGCACCCGCAATCGCACTTTCAACCCGGCTTCCATGATCATTTGTGCCAGGCCCAAGACATTCGCCGCACCACCCATGTCTTTCTTCATCAAAGCCATGGAGTTGCCCGGTTTCAAATTTAATCCACCTGTATCAAAACATACCCCCTTGCCAACCAATGTGACTTTTGGGTCGTTCTTGCGGCCCCAGTGCATATCCACCAGGCGCGGGGCCTGATCAGATGCCCGGCCAACTGCATGGATCATCGGAAAATTTTGTTTGAGCAGAGCATGGCCCTTCGTCAACTTTATCGTGGCTTTGTGGGCACGGGCGAGTTTTCGGCATGCTGCTTCCAGAGCGTCCGGCCCCATATCGTTCGCCGGTGTGTTGACAAGATCACGGGTGAGCTCGGCTGCTGACGCTGCCCGCAGCACCGCTTTTCGGTCAACACCTGCAGGGCATACCAGGTGAGCAGGCTTGCGGGCAGGCTTTTTGTAGCGGGTGAAGCGGTAACTTTCCAAAAGCCAGCCAAGTGCCAGTAAATCTGCCCGTACCGGAGGATTGGCAACAGCGTAATCACCTTCAGGTAACGCATAAACGAGTTTGGCGGGGCCAAAGGGCTCTGCCCCATTTTCTGCCGCACCAAGACCAAACAACACCTGGCTGATCCCACCTGACTGATCCGGAACCATGACATGTGTTCCGGCCTTCGCTTTGAACTTTTGTGTCGTCACCCAGCGTTTAGCGTCCACCGGCATAGTCTTTAATAACTTCGGCAGGTCTTTTTCACCCACAAGGTGAATGGGTACGGCAGAGCGCTTGCGTGAAGTTAGCAGGACATTTTGCATCGGAATTCCTTGATTTTCGGGTAGTTAAGCGGTGAGTTTACGTTGCAGAGCACACAGCCGCAATCTTCATAAAATGTTCGATTTCAACACAATCCGAATAAATTGGTTAAATGTTTATTGACCCTTGGCTGCGATGATAGCGCAATTGTGAACGTGTGCCCTTATGCCCACGTTTCGCGCAATTAGAATGCTGGGGATAGTCATGGATTTCAATAAAAACCACAAGAAAAATGCGGCGCGCGGCGTGTCGCGTTTGGTAATCCACTCTGTTGCAATCGGAGCTCTGGCGTTCGTCCTCGGCGGGTGCCAGACCACAAAGATGTCAACATCTTCCCTGTTGGGCAATGACAGCTCAACCGCACCACGGATCGCCAATGCATCCGTTCAGGAAACCACAGCTTGGGGCAAAAGATGGGAAGCCAATAAAGGCGACCCGGAAACCACACTGCAATATGTTGCACGCCTGCGGTCAATTAACTCCGACACGCGCGCAATGAGCGTGCTTGAAGAAGCCTCAAAAGCCAATCCCAACAGCACAGTGCTCAAAGGCGAATATGGAAAGCAATTGGCGAAGTCTGGAAAATACCAGCAAGCCAGTGTTGTCTTGCAACGCGCCGCTTCAGCGCCTGATGCTGCCTGGCAGGTGAATTCAACTCAAGGCATGGTTTTCGACCGGCTTGGGCGCCACAATGATGCGCAGAGCGCCTACAATGTCGCGCTGCAGAAGTCACCAAACCAAGTCGCAATCCTCAATAATCTTGGCTTGTCACAAGCCCAAAGCGGCGATTTAACCGCAGCAGAAGCTACGTTGCGGCGCGCCTATGCAATGCCTGCTGGTAAAGCCAACCCAAGGGTACGCCAAAACCTCGCTCTCGTGGTTGGGTTACAGGGCCGCTATAATGAGGCCAAAGACATCGCTCAAAAAGACCTGCCACCGCATATGGTGGAGGCAAACATGTCCTATTTACGCAAAATGATGTCACAGCAGAACAATTGGCAAAAGCTTTCCGAAATGGACAAGCAGAAGAGCTAAACGCTCAACCCGGGTTTCTCTGCTTGAACGTTTAAGCCTTCATCAGTTTTCTTTGAATTTACTGAGAGCGAATTTCCATGACCTGGATTGCTGCTGGGCCAAGGATTACCACGAAAATACATGGCAAGAAGAACACGATCATCGGTACGGTGAGCTTCGGAGGCAAAGCGGCTGCCTTGCGTTCAGCTTCTGCCATCCGCATATCACGGTTTTCTTGGGCCAACACCCGCAACGCGCTGCCGAGAGGCGTACCATAACGTTCCGCCTGAACAAGCGAGGTCACGACCGCCTTAACGGTTAAAAGCCCGGTGCGCTTGGCGAGATTTTCAAACGCCGTGCGGCGGTCTTGAAGATAAGACAGCTCGGCATTGGTCAACGACAATTCTTCTGCCAGAGGTACCGAACTTGCACCAATCTCACTTGCTACCCGCAAAATTGCGGCCTCGATCGACATGCCTGATTCCACACAAATCAGCAAAAGATCAAGCGCATCAGACCATGCTTTCTGGATCGATTCCTGGCGACGACTGATAAGGTTTTGGACAATAAGCGAAGGAAAGAAATAACCCAGATATCCAACAACCAAACTGATCAACAAACGGATCATTGGATGCTGATCTGGCAGAAACATATAGAGATATCCGAAGGTCCCAAAGCCAAAAATAATCGGCCCGCACACTCGGAAAAAGACGAAGCTGACAATGTGGCGTTGTCCGCGCAGACCAGCCATCCTTAACTTATCGCGGGTCTGGCGGGCTTCCAGCATTTTGCGCAGGTTGAGTTTATCAATGAATTGCACCATGAAGCCTTTTGGAGCTTCGCGCAGTCTTGCTTTCGGCTGATTATCGCGCAACCGCTCGCGGTTACGAACCCTTAGGCGCTCTTTTTCACTGGCGACCGATTTCATTCTCGCATGCAGCTTATCGCCGTCAAAGAACGGCATGACAATCGTCACAATTGTGGCGAACGTGGCAATTGCAATTAAACCAACTGCCAGCGAAGCCGGCCCGAAATACTGCGTTATGAATTCAACCATTTTCGTTTTCCGCCCGTCAGATTTTAAAGTTGATCATCTTGCGCATGATCAACACGCCAACCGTCATCCAGATCAAACAACCTGCCAGCATGACTTTGCCAAGGCTATCTGTCCAAAGGATCGAAATATAATCTGGGCGCAATAAATATAGCGCCAACATGATTAGTGGTGGCAATGAACCAATGATTGCAGCAGAAGATTTTGCTTCCTGCGATACAGATCTGATCTTTGCTTTCATTTTCTTGCGATCACGCAGTACCGTTGAGAGGTTGCTGAGCGCTTCCGCTAGATTGCCGCCGGATTTAGATTGAATGGAGATCACAATCGCCAGGAAACTCACCTCTGCAAGCGGCACGCGCTCATACATACGGTCAATACCCTGCTCAATGGTGATGCCAACCCGCTGGCCTTCAACCACTTCTGCAAACTCCGGTCCAACTGGTGGAATAGTTTCAGTGGCAATAACCTTCAACGTATCGTTCACCGGCAGACCCGCCTT
>CAJQND010000074.1 GCA_905479595.1 uncultured Hyphomicrobiales bacterium | reverse complement strand
GTCACCACATAGTCAGCAAGCTTCAGTGCCGTCTTGGTCGCAACAACCGAGTTACAGCCATGAGCAATGTTGGCAAACGGGCCGCCATGGACGAAGGCCGGATTGTTCTCCAGCGTCTGCACCAGATTGGGCTGCATAGCATCCTTCAATAGAACCGCCATGGCCCCATCGGCCTTGATGTCCTTGCAGGTGATTGCTTTCCGTTCGCGGGTATAGGCAACAATGATTTTGCCCAGCCGATCCCGCAGGTCTTCCAGATCATTAGAAAGACACAGGATCGCCATAACTTCTGAGGCTACCGTAATGTCAAAGCCCGCCTGGCGCGGGAAACCATTCGGCACGCCGCCCAGTGAAGTCACGATATCACGCAGGGCACGGTCATTCATGTCCAGCACCCGTTTCCACACCACTCGGCGGTTGTCGATGCCTAGCGAATTGCCCCAGTAGATGTGGTTATCGATCATCGCGCTGAGCAGATTGTGTGCTGAGGTGATTGCGTGAAAATCGCCGGTAAAGTGGAGGTTCATTTCCTCCATCGGCACAACCTGCGCATATCCACCGCCTGCGGCGCCGCCCTTCATGCCAAAGCACGGGCCAAGCGAGGCCTCACGAATACAGATCGCGGCATTCTTGCCAATCGCATTCAACCCATCACCCAGACCAACCGTCGTTGTCGTCTTGCCTTCGCCCGCGGGTGTTGGATTAATCGCTGTCACAAGAATGAGCTTACCGTCCTTCTTACCTTCCTGAGCCTTCAAGAACTCCGCGCTAACTTTCGCCTTGTCATGGCCATAAGGAACCAGATCTTTTTCGCCAATCCCAAGCTTCGCACCAATCTCCCGAATGGGACGCTTCTTCGCTTCCCGTGCAATTTCAATATCTGTCTTGAATGTCAATTTCTTTCCGTTCTTGTTATTATGTGCCCAGCATATCGCCGACAGCAAGTCCTTTCGAAGCAGCCCAGTCGGCAGCCATTTGTTTGTCACCACCAGCGGGCCGGACCCGTTTGACGAGCACCCGGCCTCCAATGGCTTGAATCGTTATGCCATCATCGGAGATGGCCACTATCTTGCTGGAAACGCCATCGCCTGCAGTGCGCACGCTATCGAATATTCCAAGCTCGTCCCCGTTTACCGTCGTCCATGCACCTGGAGAGGGATCAGTTCCTCGTATCAGATTGTGGACTTGGCCGACCGGCTTGTTCCAATCGATCTTTGCATGCTTCTTGGTACAGCGCCGTTCGTAGGTCGCCTGACTTTCATCAGGAACGATACGTGGAGGATTGCCTGAACGGAACAGATCGCAAACTTCCAGCACGGAATCGACAGCTGAGGGATAAATCTTCTTGAAATACAGATTGATCACCGTGTCGTTCGGATCGATACCGCATTCCCATTGCAAAAGGCTGTCACCTTCATCCAATCCATCGCTTGGATAAAACCATGAATAGCCCGATTTGGTCGCTCCCATAATGATCGGCCAATTGACCGCTGACGGGCCCCGATGAAGCGGCAGCAGTGACGGATGGAAACAAATCGACCCCAGTTTCGGCGTGTCACGGGCGGCTTCGGGAACGAAGAGATTCACGAAAGCCATGATCATGAGATCTGCGTCGTGCGATGCCAGCGTGTCCAGCGTCACCCGGTCCCCGAACTTCGCAGGCTGATGAACCGGCAAACCTTTCTCAAGTGCAAACTCTTTGATCGGATCGACGGGCTTGCCATCTTTGTCGGGCTCGCAATACACCGCAACCACCTCATCTGTGCCTGCATCCAGAATTGTTGCAAGAGCATCCTTGCCGAATGCCTGTTGTCCCATGACGATGATGCGCATCAATCTACTCCTTACTCTGCCGCATCGCGCGCGACTTCGCCCACGGCACCGGAGCCTATGACTCGATCAAGATCATCGCCTGAATAGCCAAGTACTTTCACCAAAATTTCTTCGGTGTGCTCGCCAAGCAGTGGTGAGCGTTCGACCTTCACTTCGCTGTCGGACAGTTTGATCGGGCAACCGACAGACAGATACTCGCCGCGCTCCGGGTGATCGACTTTCACCATCGTGCCGGTGGCGAAGAGACCGTCGTCTTCCGAGATTTCTTTCATGGAAAGGATAGGGCCGACGGGGATGTCGTGCGGGTTGCAGATGTCCATGACCTCGAACTTGGTCTTGGTCCTCGTCCATTGTTCGATTGTCTCGAAAATCTCGTTGAGTTTATCGAGCCGTTCAGGCGCCTTCGCGTAGCCTTCCTGAGTCTTCCATTCGGGTTTGTCGATCACATCGCAGACCTTCTCCCAAACCGCTGCCTGAATGATGAAATAGGTGTAGGCGTTGGGATCCTGTTCCCAGCCCTTGCATTTGAGAATACGCCCCGGCTGCCCGCCGCCGGAATCATTGCCTGCACGTGGCGTTGCCTCGCCGAATGGAACGTCTTCGCCGAATTGCGAATATTCCTTCAGCGGCCCGACATCCAGTCGTTGCTGGTCGCGCAATTTGACGCGCGCAAGATTGAGGACGCCGTCTTGCATGGCGCAAGAGACTTTCTGCCCGCGCCCAGATTTTTCGCGCTGGAATAAGGCCGTAACGATGCCGAGACACAGATTCAGCCCCGTGCCGGAATCGCCGATCTGAGCGCCGGTCACCAGCGGCGGGCCGTCGCGAAAACCGGTGGTCGAGGCCGAGCCGCCAGCGCACTGCGCGACATTCTCATAGACCTTGCAGTCCTCGTATTTGCCCGGCCCAAACCCCTTGATCGAGGCCATGATAATACGCGGGTTGATCTCCTGGATGCGTTCCCATGGAAAGCCCATCCGATCGAGCGCGCCGGGAGCGAAGTTCTCCACCAGCACGTCGCATTCCTCTATGAGCCGGGTCAGAATCTCCTTGCCGGTCTCGTTTTTGGAGTTGAGCTCAATGGAACGCTTGTTGTGGTTCAGCATGGTGAAATACAGCGAATCCGCGCCGGGTACATCGAGCAGTTGCTTACGCGTTGCATCGCCGACACCGGGCCGCTCCACTTTGATCACATCAGCGCCGAACCAGGCCAGCAACTGCGTGCAAGTCGGTCCCGACTGAACGTGGGTGAAATCGAGAACCTTGATGCCTTCAAGAGCCTTCATTGTGCTGCTTTCTGTTTGATGATTTTTAGTGCTTCGGCGTTTGACCGGTTAACGGCTGCACCGGTGGGATTGAGATTGCCGATATTGCCGCTTTCCTTGCCCGCCTTAGGATCGATGGCAGCATTGATGAGTGTCGGCTTGCCGGAGTCCAGCGCTTCGCTAACAGCGCGATGCAATTCGTCGGGGTTGGTTGCATGCACCCCAACACCGCCAAACGCCTCCATCATCATGTCGTAGCGGGCATTTTCCACGAACACCGTTGGTGCCGGATCATCGCCGCCAAACCGGTTTTCATCAGTGCCGCGATAGATGCCGTTATTGTTAAATACGACAACACAGATCGGCAATTTGTATCGGCAGATCGTCTCAATTTCCATGCCGGAAAAGCCGAACGCGCTATCACCCTCGACGGCCAGCACCGGCAATCCGGTCTCGACGGCGGCGGCAATCGCTGTTCCCATGCCGACGCCCATCACACCCCAGGTGCCGACATCCAGACGCTTGCGCGGACGGTGCATGTCGACCATCGAACGGGCGAAATCGAGCGTGTTGGCACCCTCATTGACGAACATTGTATCCGGCCGCTTGTCAATGACGCGTTTGATTGCGCCCAGCGCGCCAGCATAGTTCATCGGCGAAGCATTGTTTTGCAACGTCGGCGCCATGCGCTCGATATTGGCGGTTTTCTTTTCGCGAACCGCATCGGTCCAGTCTTTTGGCGGAATTCTCCAGTCTTTGCCCATCGCATTCGTCAGGGCGACCAGACAGGATTCGATATCGCCAACCACCGGAGCAACAATCTCGACATTGGAGTCCATTTCCTTCGGTTCGATATCGATTTGCACGAATTTGGTCGAGTGCGGTTCGCCCCACTGCTTGCCCTTGCCATGCGACAGCAGCCAGTTGAGCCGCGCACCGACCATAACCACGACATCGGATTCCTTCAGAACCAGCGAGCGCGCCGGCCCCGCAGATTGTTCGTGCGTGTCCGGCAACAATCCCTTGGCCATGCTCATCGGCAAATATGGGATGCCGGAGGTTTCCACGAACGCGCGCACCGCGTCATCGGCCTGTGCGTAGGCCGCACCCTTGCCAAGAATAATCAGCGGCTTCTTGGCACCTTTGATGACATCGAGCGCACGCTTGACGGAATCGAATGACGGAATCTGTGCCGGAGCCGGGTCGATCACCCTAACAAGCGATTTTGCACCCTCCACAGCGTCCATCACCTGCCCCAGCAATGCGCCGGGAATGTCGAGATAAACACCACCCGGACGGCCGGAAACGGCAGCGCGAATGGCGCGGGCAACAGCGATGCCGATATCCTGGGCATGGAGTATCCGATAGGCTGCTTTGCAGAGCGGCTTGGCAATCGCGAGTTGGTCCATCTCTTCGTAATCACCTTGCATCAGGTCGACCACTTCGCGCTCAGAAGATCCGGAAATCAAAATCATCGGCCAGCAGTTGGTCGTTGCATGGGCGAGCGCCGTCAAACCATTGAGAAAGCCTGGTGCGGAAACCGTCAGGCAGACACCGGGTTTCTTGGTCAAAAAGCCAGCAATGGCTGCTGCGTTGCCGGCATTTTGTTCGTGGCGGAACGAGATCACCCTCATACCTTCGGCCTGCATCATGCGGCCCAGATCCGTGACCGGAATACCCGGAACATGATAGATGTTCTCGATCCCGTTCAGCTTCAGCTCGTCGATCAGCAGGTGAAACCCGTCCGTCAGATCGCCGGTCGCTTCATCGATATTTGCTTCGTTACTCATTGCGGTCCCATGCTAAACTTACGCGTGTTCTGACGGCTTTTGTATTTTCGTTAAGTGTCCATGTAACACGGAAATGGCCTTGCAGCCTGGAACTTAACGTTCTCTTATAGATAGCGACGTGACAAAAACGGATACGCCTATCATGGATAGATTACCGTTTTTGGCATCTGGTCTCTGGTATACCATATGTTTTTTTCAATAGCAAGAATGCTATATAGTGTTTTTGACAACCAAAATTAATTGGTAAAAGTGGTAATTTTTGGGGAAAAAATAGGGAGTTTCCCCGATAGTCTCGACAGGTCAAAAATTTTGGTATATGGTATGCCAACAAACTGAACCGCGCCGTAATTCAAGCACGAACAGTAACCACGCAGACCGCACAAAGACGTATTTTCAACCCCGGGGAGCGCCTTCATGAACATTCACGAGTATCAGGCCAAAGAAATTCTTGCCCGTTACGGCGTTCCCGTGCCGCCCGGCGCCATTGCCGACACTGCCGAGGCTGCTGAAGCGATTGTAAAGGATCTCGATGCGACCAGGTTCGCGGTCAAGGCGCAAGTCCACGCCGGCGGACGTGGAAAAGCTGGCGGCGTTCGACTTGTTGCAACAGCGCAGGCTGCACGTGACGCCGCTAAAGAACTGCTCGGCAAGGTTCTGGTGACTGAACAAACCGGTGCGGAAGGCAGGCAAATCCGAAAAGTCTATGTCGAAGCAGCGGAGAACATTGACAGATCCCTTTACACCGCCCTCTTCGTTGACCGGCAAAGTGGTAAAATTGCCCTGATTGGCGCGAAGGTGGGTGGAGAAGACATCGAAGAACGTGCAGCTAAAGATCCTGACGTTATTGGCAAAGTTCTGCTTGATCTGCACGGAGGAAGCTCCGCTGCAATGGAAGAGTTCGCTGCCTGGCTCGATATTCCAAAAGCTCTTTCTTCTGATGCGGTTTCATTGTTTGAAGGCCTGCATCAGGCGTTCTCAGATCTTGATGCAAGCCTGATCGAAATCAACCCTTTGGCCATTACCAAGGATGGTCGTTTGGTCGCCCTCGACACCAAGGTTACCATTGATGACAACGCCCTTGCGCGCCATCCAGAATTGGCAGACTTGCGCGACGACGATGAGCTCGATCCGGTAGAACTGGAAGCTCAGAGCCACGATATCAATTTCGTGCGCATGGATGGCAATATCGGTGTCGCTGTAAACGGTGCCGGTCTGGCACTTGCCACCAATGATATGCTGGTGGATGCAGGTGGCAACCCGGCAAACTTTATGGATATTCGCACAACCGCTACCAGCCTTGAAATTTCACGCGGCTTTGATCTGTTGCTCAACGCCCCTAACCTTCAGGCGGTATTGATTAACATCCATGGTGGTGGAATGACACGTTGCGACACCATCGCTGAAGCGCTTGGCATTGCCATGCGTCGCACTGGCCGGAAAGTGCCAATCGTCTTCAGGGCAGCGGGCAATAATGCTGATTTCGCCAGAACAGTGCTGAAAAACTGCGGCATCACGTTCACAGATGCCCGCAACATGAAAGATGCGGTTGAGCATGCAGTTGCCTTGGCCGGCGGAGGAAAGCGGACATGACCATTCTTGTTAGCAAAGATACAAAAGTCATCTGCCAGGGCATTACCGGCAGGACGGCAACATTTCACGCTGACCGTGCCATTGCTTATGGCACTAATTTGGTTGGCGGTGTGCGCCCCGGGAAAGGTGGGACGAAACATCTTGATTTGCCCGTTTTTGACAAAGTCACCGACGCAATGAAGGAAACCGGCGCTGACGCCACTATGATATTCGTGCCAGCAGCCAATGCCGCCGATGCAATGATCGAAGCGATCGAAGCCGAAATTCCACTGGCTGTATGTGTCACAGAACGTGTCCCGGTGCTCGACATGGTGCGCGTAAAAAGCGCCTTGAATGGCGCGTCTACCCGCCTTGTTGGTCCTAATTCACAGGGCATTCTAGCGCCCAGCATATGCCAGATCGGGGTTATGTCAACAGTCCACGCGCAACCTGGTCCGATTGGCATCGTGTCGCGTTCTGCATCTCTCACCAGCGAGATTGTCGCCCAAACCAGCGATGTCGGACTGGGTCAATCGATGACCATTGGCATTGGCGGCGACCCTGTGCATGGCATGGGATTTGTAGACAGTTTGGAGTTACTGCTTGCAGACGAAGATACCGCCGGCATCGTGCTCATTGGTGAAATTGGCGGCACAGAGGAAGAAGAAGCCGCTGAATACCTGGCCGCAAACAAGATCAAGAAACCAGTGGTTGCGCTGGTAGCGGGGGTTCACGCACCTTCTGAGCGACGTATGGGCCATGCTGGAACACTAAGCGCTTTCGGACGAGGCGATGCAGCATCAAAAATCAAGGCGCTAAAGTCAGCAGGTGTAATCATCGCAAGCAATGCTGCTATTGTCGGTCAGACCATGGCAGACGCATTGAAACAGTGAACCCTACGACTTTTAGACACACGCATAAATTCAACAAAATTCTAGCACTCACAGCCCCATTCCTCTATGTAGGCGCGGGAAAAGCAACGCTGGCAAGCTCGCCACTGGTTGCATGGCAAAACTGGCAGACGGAGAGTGTAAGGTGAAACAGACAGGCTCGGTTGTGAGCAAATACGGCCTTGAAGACTCCGGCTTGACCGGGCTGGCGGCTGCGCACTGGAATCATCAAGACAAAGAACTCTATGACGAAGCATTGCGCCTCAATGAAGGTATTGCGACGGAAAAGGGCCCATTGGCGGTCACGACTGGGGTGCATACCGGGCGTTCAGCTTTGGACAAATTTATCGTTCGCGATGCCGACACCGAAGATACCATTTGGTGGGACAATAATAAGGGCATTGACCGGACACATTTCGAAACTTTGCGCGCGGACTTCCTTGAACATGCCCAGGGCAAAGAAATGTATGTCCAGGACCTTTTCGGAGGCGCTGACCCGACCTATCGCATCAATGTGCGTGTGGTCACTGAGTTCGCCTGGCATGCATTGTTCATCAGATACCTGCTTCGCCGGCCAGAGCTTTCAGAACTTGCAGAATTTCAACCTGAGCTGACAATCATCAATCTACCGAGTTTTCGTGCTGACCCAGAACGTCATGGTGTGCGCTCCGAAACTGTGATCGCTGTAGACCTGTCGAACGGACTGGTTCTGATTGGCGGGTCTGAATATGCCGGGGAAACGAAGAAGTCTGTTTTCGGCGTTCTTAATTACTTCTTGCCTGCCAAGGGCGTGCTGCCCATGCACTGCTCGGCCAATGTTGGGCAAAACGATGATTCAGCTCTGTTTTTTGGGCTTTCCGGCACTGGAAAAACCACCCTTTCATCTGATGCAAGCCGCACTCTTGTGGGCGATGATGAGCATGGCTGGTCCGATGACGGCATCTTCAATTTCGAAGGCGGCTGCTACGCGAAGACGATCCGTCTTTCTGCCGAGGCTGAGCCTGAAATCTACGCAACAACACAGCGCTGGGGATCTGTTCTGGAAAACGTTGTCATTGATCCAGACACCAACCTTCCAGACTTTGATGATGGATCGCTGACGGAAAATGCCCGGGTGGCTTACCCAATGCATTTCATCCCGAATGCCAGTGAAACGGGCATGGCCCCGAACCCTAAAAATATTATCATGCTGACCGCAGATGCGTTCGGCGTTTTGCCACCAATCGCGAAATTGACGCCGAGCCAAGCAATGTATCATTTCCTTTCCGGATACACCGCAAAAGTTGCTGGCACTGAAAAAGGCGTTGCGGGAACACAAGCAACGTTTTCGACCTGCTTTGGTGCACCGTTTATGCCACGCCATCCAAGCGTTTACGGCAATCTTCTGCGCGACCTGATTTCACGCCATGACGCCACATGCTGGCTGGTAAACACCGGTTGGACTGGTGGTGCCTATGGCACAGGTTCCCGCATGCCAATCAAGGCGACGCGGGCACTTCTCAACGCTGCTTTGAATGGCCAGCTGGCAGATGCCGAAATGCGGACTGATCCATTCTTTGGATTTCAGGTCCCACTGACCCTGGACGGCATCGACGATAAACTCCTGACCCCGCGCGAAACCTGGGCAGACAAGGCTGCTTACGATGAACAGGCGGCAAAACTCGTAGGAATGTTCAGTGAGAACTTCCGCAAGTTTGAAGCATATGTGGACGCCGAGGTAAATGCGACAGCGCCATCGGCTGCCTAGCACAAGGTTGGAGCGCTAAATGAAAATTTGTATCTATGGCGCAGGTGCCATCGGCGGATATATGGGCCTCATGCTGCATGAAGGCGGAGCTGATGTCTCGTTAATCGCCCGCGGCGCACACCTTGCTGCAATTCGTGAAAACGGCCTCAAGGTTGTATTCAAAGACGAAGAGAAAACCGCCCGGATTACGGCGACCGACAACCCTGCCGAGCTTGGCCCTCAGGATTATGTCATTGTTGCTTTAAAGGCGCATCAGGCCTGGGAAGTTGCCGATCAGATGGGTCCATTACTTGGCCAAAACACGGCAGTGGTAACCGCGCAAAATGGTGTGCCCTGGTGGTATTTCTATGGATTTGAAGGCCAGTA
>CAJQND010000073.1 GCA_905479595.1 uncultured Hyphomicrobiales bacterium | reverse complement strand
AACAAAAGCGATGATCTGACCGGCCCGCTTTCCAACCTCGCCGGCAAGGCGGCAGGCTGGGCGGGGTCGGTGTTGCAGTCAATCTGGTCTGGTGGAATGGCTCTGGTGAACGGGTTTGCCTTACTCATTGTAACGCCAATCGTTGCTTTTTACATGCTCAACGACTGGGACCGGATGATTTCCAAGGTCGATAGCTGGTTGCCACGTGACCATCGCGAAACAATCCGCCAACTGGCAGATGAGATCAACACGGCCATGGCCGGGTTCATCCGTGGCCAGGGGACAGTGTGTCTGACACTTGGCATTTTCTATGCGGTTTGCCTGACGATGGCCGGGCTGAACTTTGGTCTTTTGATTGGTCTTGGCGCTGGAATCTTGAGCTTTGTGCCCTATGTGGGGGCAATCGTTGGCGGGGTTTTCTCCATCGGTACGGCTTTGGTGCAGTTCTGGCCAGATTGGGTGATGATTGCAGTTGTGGTGGCGATTTTTGCTGTTGGCCAGTTTCTGGAAGGTAACTTCTTATCTCCGAAACTGGTTGGCGGCAGCGTTGGCCTGCACCCGGTATGGCTGATGTTCGCGCTGTTTGCTTTTGGGCTTTTGTTCGGATTTGTCGGCATGTTGATCGCGGTGCCGGTGGCGGCAGCCCTTGGCGTGCTTATACGTTTCGCCTTGTCGCGATATTTGCAAAGCCCGCTATACCTGGGTACTCCGGTGGGCGAGAAATCCGATAAGCTTGGCGGCGGTAAAAAATGAGCGAGCGCGGGCAATTATTGCTCGATCTGGCCTTGCGCCCGGCGATGGAAAGGGAAGACTTTCTTGTTGCTCCGCCAAATGAAGCAGCGGTTGCAGAAATCGACCGCTGGCCGGCGTGGCCACATCACGGTTTGATATTGGTTGGGCCTGAAGGGTGCGGCAAAAGCCATCTGGCGGAAGTTTTTGCAAAAAAAACGCTGGCTCGATGGGGCGATGCGGCAAGTCTGGATGAGGCGAAAGTGCCCGACCTTCTGGCAAGTGGTGCATGCATAATCGAAGACCTCGGCGCAGACAGCAGATTGAATGAAACCGCGTTGTTCCACCTGCTTAATCTTGCCCGCGAGCAGCAAGGCCACGTGCTCATGACTGCCCGCACGCCACCAGGTCAATGGGGTTTAAGTTTGCGCGATCTCTCTACCCGTTTAGCCGCCACACCGCTTGTGCAGATCGCCAGCCCTGATGATGTGTTGTTGCGCGGGCTTTTGGTGAAACTCTTTTCAGACAGACAACTCGCCGTTGATGAAGCTGTCATAAGTTATATGTTAAAGAACATGGAACGCAGCGCTGCGGCGGCGCGGCGTATGGTTGCAAAGATTGACAATGCCGCGTTGAAGAACAAAGCTGAAGTTACTCGCGCCTTTATCGCCAAACTTTTCCGCACGATAGACCCATCCGATGGGGCTGTGACCTAAATCATAGACCAGGCCAGAAACAGCGTTTAGATGAATTGATATGAACGAAGAAATCTCAACAGACTCAATCGATGGCGCAGCACCTGTGAAAGTGCTGGCGCTTGATGGTGGACCAGCAGACCGGGCCAATTGGGTGCCGGATAATCCCCAACGGTTTATCAACCGGGAGATTTCCTGGCTCGGCTTTAATACACGGGTGCTGGAAGAGGCCAACAATGCCAGCCATCCGCTGTTGGAGCGGCTTCGCTTTCTATCGATCTCCGGCAATAACCTTGATGAATTTTTCATGGTGCGCGTGGCCGGGTTGCTCGCGCAGGTCACTGCAGGCGGAGATTTTGTGAGTGCCGATGGGCGCTCTCCAGGTCAACAGGTGGCGGAAGTTCGTGACATGGCAGTTGAGCTGATGCGCGAGCAGGACCGCCAGTGGAAGATTTTACGCAGTGAACTAACCGAGGCAGGCATTGAACTGCTCGAACCGAATGGCCTTTCTGACGCTGACAAAGACTGGGCCGCCGACTGGTTCCTAGAACAGGTGTTCCCGGTGCTCACGCCTTTGGCAATCGATCCGGCCCACCCGTTTCCGTTTATTCCCAATAAAGGCTTTACCGTTGCCTTGCGCCTCAGGCGCTCTGTAGACCACAGGATGATGAATGCACTCATTCCGATTCCGCAAAAAATTGAACGGTTTATCCGCCTGCCTGAAGACGCCCCTGAGCCAGGTGGAGTGGCGCGGTTTTTAACGCTGGAAAACCTGTTGTTCATGCATATCTCGCGACTTTTCCCGGGCTACAAGGTGTTGGGGCAGGGTGTGTTCCGGGTCATTCGCGACAGCGACATCGAGGTTGAAGAAGAAGCAGAGGACCTGGTGCGGTTTTTTGAATCCGCCCTGTTGCGCCGTCGCCGGGGAACTGTGATCCGGCTCGAAGTGGACGCAAGTATGCCTGTCGATTTGCGCGAATTCGTTGCAGGAGAACTGGATGTGAGCGAGGCGGCGGTTATCGTCTGCGATGGCCTCGTGGGGTATACAGATACTGACGATCTCATTCTAGATGAACGCCCGGACCTGAAGTTCCCGCCCTATATCGCGCGCTTTCCGGAGCGTATCCGCGACCATGGCGGGGATTGTTTTTCAGCTATCCGGGAAAAAGATATCGTTGTTCATCACCCTTATGAATCGTTCGACGTCGTGGTGCAGTTTGTCCGCCAGGCGGCAGATGATCCAGATGTGGTGGCGATCAAACAAACCCTTTACCGCACGTCAAAAGACAGCCCGATCGTAGCCGCGCTGGCACGCGCTGCAGAAGCCGGTAAATCGGTGACAGCGCTGGTGGAGCTGAAAGCGCGCTTTGATGAAGCTGCAAACATTCAATGGGCGCGAGATCTTGAGCGCGCCGGGGTTCAGGTGGTTTTCGGGTTCATCGAATGGAAAACCCATGCCAAGCTTTCCCTTGTTGTGCGCCGCGAGGGCGCGACGCTGCGGTCATATGTGCACTACGGCACCGGGAACTATCACCCGATTACGGCCAAGATTTACACGGATCTGGCTTACTTCACGGCGGACCCTGTTTTGTGCCGCGATGCACAGCGGATTTTCAATTTCATCTCCGGTTATGCAGAGCCCAAAGAACTGGAAGCGCTTTCCATCTCGCCGCTGAATTTGCACAAACGCCTGCTTGCTGACATTGACGAAGAAATTGAACACGCCAAAGCTGGTCGCCCGGCGGAAGTGTGGATGAAGTTCAATTCTCTCGTTGACCCGGTGTTGATTGACGCGCTTTACCGCGCAAGTGCAGCCGGTGTGCAAATCGATCTGGTGGTTCGGGGCATTTGTTGCCTGCGGCCTGAGGTGAAGGGATTATCTGAAAACATCCGGGTGAAATCGATTGTCGGGCGCTTTTTGGAGCACTCGCGCATCATTTGTTTCGGCGCTGGTCACGGATTGCCGCACAAGAAGGCAAAGGTATATATCTCCTCGGCTGACCTGATGCCGCGAAATCTCTATCGCCGGGTTGAGA
>CAJQND010000072.1 GCA_905479595.1 uncultured Hyphomicrobiales bacterium | reverse complement strand
ATAACGCACGGTAATGCCCGGCTGCACAAACACATCGCCACCGTCCGCCTCGATTTGGCCAGACGCGATCTTCAGCAAGGTCGACTTGCCCGACCCATTGCGCCCCACAAGGCTCAACCGGTCGCCCACCGATACAAACAGTTCCGCGCCTTCCAAAAGCGGTGTTCCGCCAAAGGTCAGATATATATCCTGCAATGTCAGCAAAGGAGGTGCCATGGCGCCTGTTAACGCAATTGGTGGAGGATTGAAAGACGCAGTAAGCAGCCTGCCCACAAACTTTAATCAGAGGGGGTCTACAGCGCGTTTGCGGGAGCAGTCTTTTCAACTGTTCATGCTTAATCTGCAGGACATGTAAAAGAAGCATTCAACCCAATTTCTCTATCTGCCAACCTTCGTCTCGACGGAAAATCTCATAAGGGATTGCGTGTTCGCTTGTGAAAATTTTACCGGTGAGGGCTTGTGAGAGCCCAGCAAGGATGCCGTGATGAGCGACGAAAAGGATGGTTTCTTCGGGAAATTTGGTCAACCACTTTCCTATCGCATCGCGTGAGCGCGCTATGGTTTCGCTCCACTGTTCCGCATCTGGTGGCAAGAACGGTGTGATCCGCTCATTAAGAGGCACACCATGCTGACGTTTCACATCGTCGATCACCAGGCCGTCAAAGGCACCAAAATCGCGCTCATGCAATTGTCCATCGGCCTGGATTGGCAAGTTTACGTGCTCGCCCACAATTTCCGCAGTTTTCAATGCACGGAGCATCGGGCTGGTGATAATCCGGTGAAACTTGTGACGCATCAGAATTTGCACGCCTGTATGAGCCTGTTCCAAACCAGCCGCGTTAAGTGGAATGTCGAACCGCCCCTGAAAGCGTTTCTGTGCGTTCCAATCTGTTTCGCCATGCCGCATGAAATAGAAGCGTTGCCATGAATCCAAGATGCACCTCCGCAAGGTCTCAAGCCATTGAAAACCAGATCGGGATCAGCGTCGAGGATCTTTTCCGGGCAAGCCCGATAATGGGCAATTTTTGGAGGTGGCCGGGCGGGGCGGTCACAGGGCAAAAGTGCGAGGTTTTGCCAATTCAACAAAAGATCATTCGAATATTAAACATGCAACAACCAAGATAACTGAACATCTATACTTGCAACATCATTTGCAGACTGCATAATAAAACACTCTAAAACTTCATTTTACTTAGTGACGAACATGACCTAAGCCGGTGAGGCAAATTGAAGGGGTGTTAAATGTTTATGAGATTATGCTTTTCTGTTGCATTGGCAATCGGGATGTTAGTTGGAATTGCGGCTGATCCTGACAAGGCGTTAGCGGCCGTTCCAGATCTTTCCCCTGGTAGTAATCAGCAATCAAATTCGGCATCGATGAATGCTGAATATATGCAAATGGCCGGAAGGCGCGGCGGTGGCAGTGCACGCGGACGGGGATCCAGACCGCAAGGCGGGCACAATAGAAGCCGCAACGTGAATAAGAACACCAATCGCAAGGTAAACAAAAACACCAACCGCAAGGTGAACAAGAACGTTAATCGAAACGTCAATCGCAATGTGAATGTCAATGTCAGAACGCGCGGTTACGGCTGGAGAGGCGCTCGCTGGGGCGCTGTCGCATTTGGGGTAACAATGGGTGCAATCATTGTTGTTGCTGCCAACACACCGCCCTACCCGCCAGACCCCTCATTGTGCTGGACCTGGAATAACGCCGGATTGACACAAGGGTACTGGTATTATTGCGACGGGCCATAACGCCCTTTTGCAACGATGACCGGAAACAAATGTGACATGTCATCGAAGGTTTTAATGCAAATTCGGGCACTTGGACCCGGTTGCCGAATTTCTTTTCCAAAAAGTGGAAGGGTATAAAATGATCGCACATACGTTTAAGCCGCTGGCCCAATTGTTTCTCTTTTCCGTGATGTTAATGGCATCACTCGTGCCTGTTTCCGCGCAACAATCGGTGGCAGAAACCATTCGTGGCGAGTGCAAGGAAGAACTGACCAAGTTCTGCAGCAATGTCACGCCCGGAAGAGCTCGCTATGCGGGCTGCCTGTTGGCCCATAATGACAAGCTTTCCGAACAATGCGAAATCGCCTTCGAGGTCGGGCTGGTTCAGCTGTCCATTATTCTCTCAACAATGAACTATGTCATTGATCAGTGTTATGCCGACATTGATGAACACTGCGATGGCGTGGTTGTCGGTGGTACGCGCATCGGCCAGTGTCTGTCGAAAAACCTGGATAAGCTTAAGCCCGAATGCAAGGCATCATTTTTGAAAGCGAAAGAAGACCTGAAGTAAATTACTTTGGCGCAGCGGTCTGCAAAATGCCTTCGTGTCATGGCACGAAGGGCGTTTCGGGTCAGTTCCCTTTTGCGTTCTGTAACGTCTGCGATGGCAGCTCGGCGAACATCTTTTTGTAATCTTTTGCAAACTGCCCCATGTGCCAAAAGCCCCATTTATTTGCGGCATTCACAACGCTGCAATCTGGCGGGTTCCGCAATAGCTCCGACCTCACACGGCAAAGGCGCAGGCAGTTCAAATATGCCTTGGGGCCTATACCAAACCGCTCACAAAAACCCCGCGTAAGAGTGCGCGAAGAAGCCCGTGTTGCGGCACAAACTTGAGTAATTGAAATACCGTCGGCCAATTGATCATTCATAAATTCGATGGCCAGCGTCACGGCCTTTGAACGCACCGAGAAAGTGCTCCTGTCTTCGTGCCACTCCACATCACTCGCCGCACTGACCAGCTCTGCAACAAGGTTTTCCTGCTGAACTTCGCAAAAGGGAGAGTTGGGGTGATGTAGCAACATTTGCCCTAGCTCCTGGAGTCCGCGAAGGGATTGAGGTTTGCGGTTGACCGGTATCATTGTCTTGCGAAGAAACTTGCCAGGATGCGGCAGACCCAACTGATCTGATACAGATGACAGGAATGCCGGGGATACGCTTACAGTTAACCCCGCAAATGCGGCATTGGTTACCCCCTCAAATTCTGCTCCCGAGCCGAAATTTATTATCCCGGGCGTATCAGCATCCGCCCCGCACCACGAACGAATTCCGGATGTGAGCGGTAACCCGAAAGAGACAGCATCAACCGGAGAGCACCCCATTTGATGAACACCGCTGTCAAATTGAAACTCTGTCAACGTCACGCGCGATCTCACGCGCGTGGCAACGTCCATTCCCATTGGGCCAGACTCGATTTGGCGAAAATCAAAAGCCCAATCCGAGTGTCGGCCAATCTCATTTGGATCAGACACACGAAACTTGCGCGTGGGCGCGGAAGCGGCACTTTTATCGTCAATTTCTGTCATTGATTGGCCGATTTTTGATGTGTTAATCCCAGTCGCATCGCTAATCTTACCCAAAAGAATAATCTGCGCGCGGCTGCGATGCAACCGCAGAACGCGATGGTCGGCAACCTGCAATGTGTCTAATCCAAAATCTGGGAAATGGAATTCAGCTATGTTGAGCAAGTTAGAATGTTGGGTCTCTATCTTATTATTTTCTGCAATAGCTGGCGCATCCAACGCGTCAGCGCAGGAGAGCAAAATCATCCATGATGCCGAGCACTACATTCTGCTTGAGCAACACAGCAAAAAATGGGCTGCCGAAGACAAGCAAGCCGATGCCCGCTTGGCCGAAATTCGGCAAAAAAACGGTGGCAAGTCACCCAACATAATTTACATTCTGATCGATGATGTTGGATTTGGTGAATTTGGCAGTCCAGAGCTCAACGATGTACGCGGATACCGTACACCGTCTCTGAATAAACTGGCGAAGGAGAGCCTGTCCCTCACCCGAATGTATTCAGAACCCTCCTGCACCCCAACGCGCGCCGCATTCTTGACCGGCCGATTGCCGATCCGCAGCCATATGCTCGAAGCTAAAATCGTTCCACCGGAAGGCACTGGCCTGAACAAGGACGAGGTAACAATCGCAGAAGTGCTGTCCCAGGCTGGCTATAACACGGCCCACATTGGCAAGTGGCACCAAGGCGACATCGAGCAGGCATACCCTCACAATCAGGGCTTCGACACCGCGAGTTTCCCGCTCCACAATCAGGCAACATTCGGTTTAATGACCACAAGCGCGGAAGAAGAGCGCTGGGCGATGTCCGTCTCACCCGACGTCTCGGGCCGACGCTATAATCTCGACAGTTCATTCAGACCACGAGGTTGGGCACTTGGTGTCGATGCGAAAAAAGGCGGGCAAGCGCGTGAATGGGGTGCCACCGCAGGAATGGAACTCGATTACGATTATTATGACAAATTGAATGATCGCTACCAGGAACAAGCTATGGACCAGCTGCGAAAGCTGGCGGCGCAAGATAAACCATTCTTCCTGAATTACTGGCCCATGAAACCAGTCGATTTCAGCCGCGTCGGCAAGAAATTCACAACTGCCAATGGCGGTAGTTGGGTGGAAAGCATGCAAACGCTGGATGGCTGGATTGGAGATATCCTGGCTGAAGTCGACAGCCTCGGCATCGCTGACAACACAATTATCATTGCCATGGGTGACAACGGCGCAATGGGACAGGGTGTGCTCTACACCGGGTTCACCGACATGGTGTATCGCGGTTTCAAGGTGCAGTCGCTTGAAGGTGGTATACGTGTAAACGCCTTTGTTCGCTGGCCTGGGGTGATCGAGGCTGGGTCGCATGCCGGAGATATGGTCCATGTCTCGGACTTGTTTACGACCTTGGCGAAAGTTTCGGGTGGAATTTCATCTGTCCCGACAGATCGGATAATCGACGGGCTGGACCAGACAGCGCTTTTACTCAAAGGCGACAGCTATGGACGCCGTGATTATCTGCATGTCTACGAAGGCCCAAGCCTAAAGGCCACCATCAAGCAAGAGTTCAAGCTGCATTGGCCGTCTCCTGGCACGGCAGGATTCAAGCTTCCGGTATTCAATCTTTACCGGGATCCAAGGGAGCGGCATTCACTGAAAACCGAGGGAATGTGGACCGTTGCATATTTTGACGAAATGAAAGCCCGGCATTTGGCCTTCAAGAAAAAATATCCCGACCGGCCTGAGACACATGGGGTCCCCTACGAGGGCATTGAAAACCTAAGGCCCGAAACAAAAGCGCTGTTGGAGGCGCATTTCCTGGCCCAGAGCCTTGCTGAATAAAAGCAAAGGACTTCAACGCTCCGCCTTTGCACGAAAAACTAGCAAAACCAGACGTCACCTAAACTGAGAAGTGGATCAGCAATGTACAAAATAAAGCAGTTGATTGTAACAGCGTTTTTGGCCTCAACCGTGCCCTTTGCGGCAGCTGTTGATGCCGCAGAAATTATCCATGATGCCGAGTACCAAATTCTCGCAAGGCAGCACGGCGAACGCTGGAAAACCGAGGACAAGGAAGTTGACGCAAAGCTGGCGGAAATTCGCAAGCGGAACGGCGGTAAACGGCCCAACATTATATACATCTTGTTAGACGATATTGGGTTCGGGGAAGTTGGCACGCCTGACCTAGACGTTATTCGCGGGTACTCAACGCCAAACATTGCATCCTTCGCTGAGGAAGGCATGTCTATGATGCGGATGTATACAGAGCCAAGCTGTACCCCGACCCGTGTCGCTATGACGACCGGCAGGCATCCGGTTCGCACAGGTTTTGATGAGGCAAAGGCGGTACCCGAGGGCGAAGGCCTGGCGGCATCGGAAGTTACTATAGCAGAACTTCTGAGTGAGGCTGGGTATGCCACAACTCACATCGGGAAATGGCATCTGGGAGACATCGAACAGAGTTATGCATTCAATCAGGGGTTTGATTACGCTGAACACCCGATCCACCAGCAGGCGCAACTCGCATTGCTGAACACGACTGCTACCGCTGAAGGATTGACTTCCGGAACGAATATGACGTTGCGGTCGAACGCATTTGAATTGGACGACACTTTCCGTATCGACCCGTTTGCCATGGTTTTTGGGATTGTTGGCGAGAAAGGCGGCAAGGCCCGTGAGGTCAATGTGGAGCCTGGGCACAAGTTCACCCAGCAGGATTACATAAAAATGGAGGAGGGCTACAAAGCGAGCGCTCTGAAGCAATTGGACCGTCTGGCGGCTGGCGACAAACCGTTTTTCCTCCAATACTGGCCGATGCTGCCGATCAGTTTCACCCATTCTGACATCAAGCAGGCACAAACGCTGAACGGCGGACCAATTGCAGAGTCAATCGTTAAGGTCGACGGATGGGTTGGTGAGATTTTGGACCGGGTGAAAAAACTCGGCATCGCCGACAATACCATTGTGGTGGTCATGGGCGACAATGGCCCATTCATGGAATTTTTGAGCACAAGTGGTCAATCTGACCGTATCTATCGCGGCGGAAAAACTGAACATCTGGAAGGCGGCGTGCGTGTTAACGCATATGTGCGCTGGCCTGGCGTTATCGAGGCTGACTCGCGAGCCCAAGACATTACCCATGTGTCAGATCTGTTTACAACGTTCGCGCGGATCGGTGGTGCCAAGAAAAACATCCCACGTGATCGCATCATTGACGGTATAGACCAGACAGCCCTGTGGATGATGGGCGAAACACACGGTCGGCGGGATTACGTATTTGTCTATGAAGGGTTCGTCCTGAAATCGCTGGTCAAACAGCAATACAAGATACATCTGCCGCCCCCCGGTGGAAACCCGATCCTGGCGGCGGTTTATAATCTATACAAGAACCCGCGCGAAGACCGGCCACAGGATTCAATCCTGTATGGCGTCGGATTTGGAGCCAACTTCAGTTTGATGGCCAAACGCCATCTCGCAATGAAGAATGAATATCCTGATCGCCCACCAGGGCACGGCGCACCATATGGCGGGATTGAAAACCTCCGCCCGGAAACGAAGACGTTGATCGACAACATCGTTTTTGGTCAAAGCCTGGGCGCGAAGCCAAAGTAAAAACTCCAATGGCGGCTATCCAACTCTTTGGATAGCCGCCAAACAAGTTCTCAATGCTTGTTCACTCTGGGCCAAAACCGATTATTACTTGTAACTGCATTTGACAATTGCCTATGATTTGCTTTGCGCTAACTGCAATTAAGAATCTGGAGCAAGTAAAATGGCGAAGTTTTCCAAGCACGTAATCTCAGTTGTATTTTTCGCCGCCCTTTTACCAGCCTCTGCTTTCGCGCAAGACACTGCGGGGTCGAATGCGGATGTTCTCAAGGGCCGCCCTTATTCCCCCTATGCAGACCGCAATTTTCCAAATGAAGTTTATTTTGGCGACACCCATGTTCATACCGCTATTTCGGCAGATGCAGGTGGTGGCGGAACAAAACTAAAACCTCGCGATGCCTACCGCTTTGCGCGCGGTGAGCAGGTCACGTCCAATACCGGCCAGCCGGTAAAACTGAGCAGACCGTTGGACTTTTACATGATCACCGATCATTCCGACGGCATGGGATTGATTCAGGACCTGTTCGCGGGAACTCCGGAAATTCTTGCCGACCCGCAAGGAAGACAGTTCCACGATGCGTTCAACAAAGGCGGGCAGGAAGCGGCGGATGCGGCATACAAGCTAACCGCACTTTTTTCGCAAGGTGGCGTGCCCGATGTAATGAATTACCAACCGGGGAACCCTGCATACCGTCGCGTGTGGGAAGATATCATTCAGGCTGCAGAAGAGTTCAACGAGCCGCACCGGTTTACGACATTTATCGCGTATGAGTGGACGTCGCTGGTGAAGGGAAAAAATCTCCATCGCAATGTCATTTTCCGCGATGGGCCACAGCGCACAAAACAGATCGAGCCCTACACAACAACACCGCCAGTGGGCAGCCCCAATCCGCAAGACCTCTGGGCATGGATGCAGAAATATGAAGATGCAACAGGCGGAAACGTCCTGGCAATTCCCCATAATGGCAACCTGTCCAACGGTATGATGTTCGCATTGCAAAACGATTTCAAAAATGCGGAGCCATTTGACAGTGCTTACGCAAAGCAGCGCCAGAAATGGGAACGCCTATATGAAGCTGTCCAGATCAAGGGAGATGGCGAGGCCCACCCTCTCCTGTCACCACTGGATGAATTCGCCGACTATGAAACCTGGGCAATGGGCAATCTGGATCTGAGCGAAAAGAAAACACCAGAGATGCTCCCCGGTGAATATGTCCGCTCTGGTCTAAAGCGTGGCCTTGAGCTTGAAGCCAAGCTTGGAACCAACCCCTACAAATTTGGCCTGGTTGGCGCGAGCGACACGCATGTTGGCCTGACGACGCCCGACAATGACAATTTCTTTGGCAAGTTCGCGCAGTATGAACCAAGCCCCAAGAGAGGCGATCACCTCTCCAAGGAAAACAAGAAAAATGGCGCGAAACTATTTAGCTGGCAATACATCACCGCTGGCCTGACGGCAGTCTGGGCACCGCAAAACACCCGCGCGGCACTTTTTGATGCCATGGAAAGACGCGAGGTGTATGCAACCACCGGGCCGCGCATGAGAGTTCGCCTTTTTGGCGGCTTCGACTTTCAGAAAGATGACATCAAGCGCCGCGATCTGGCCCTGGTCGGCTACAAAAAAGGCGTTCCGATGGGCGCAGATATCTCGAAAGCGCCCGACGGAAAGGCAGCATCGTTTCTTGTATACGCGGTTCGCGATCCCATTGGTGCCAATCTGGACCGCATTCAGATTGTCAAAGGCTGGATCAACAAAGACGGCACAACGGCAGAAAAAGTGTTTGACGTTGCATGGTCAAGAGGCCGCGAGCCTGATGCGAAGGGCAAACTGCCACCGGTTGGTGACACTGTAGATCTGTCTATCCCCAGCTGGACCAACACGATAGGTGCCGCAGAACTTGGCACAGTGTGGATTGATCCTGAATTCGATCCTGCGCTAAAGGCGTTCTACTACGCCCGGGTTTTGGAGATACCGACCCCGCGATGGACCGCATATGACAGGGTAAAGTTCAAACTCGACCTCCCGAAAGATATTCCGCTCAAAGGGCAAGAGCGCGCTTATACGTCTCCAATATGGTACACACCCTAGAGCTTGAAATTCTCGCACCATTTGGGTTTTTTCAAAGAGTGAAAGCACATGCAAAGAAGGGTGTTTTGCCATGGCCGGTGTTGAAGAGTTTTTCGGTAGCCCCGGCAAAATTGCGATGATGAAACGCAGTGCCGCCTTGTCGACGCTCCTGAAAGACGATCCAAGATACGCATATTATGGCCGCATGGTTGGCGTGAGTGATCCGACCGGGGACATTGCAGAAACCCTGATGGCTCTCGCACATCTCGTCGGGGCGTCGGCCACCTACTATTATCCAAAAACATCTGCAGACAGCCTGTTTCGCAATTTTGCAGAAAACGGCTACGCAAGCGACCGCCATGAACACTATTGGGGTGGGCATTCTGCGTATGTGGCAAGCCAGTCAATTCTTGCAGAACACGCCTTGCCTGAGGATCTGCAATTGATGGTGATCGATGAAAAAACGCCAAGAAGCCTGGTCGCGGAAGTCGCTGGCCTCTGCCAGTCGTGCGAGGTCATGCCGGTTCCCGGTTCAACCATGCGCGGGCGCGCGCGCCGTGGCATCAACCTGATCGCTTGTGACCAGCATGGCCGACCTGTCGCAAATGCTTCATCTTTCGTCATGCACCACCCGAAAAGCCCGTACTGCAATGATATGTTTTGGGGAATGCTGGCAACCCGCGAAGACCGGCGCGGAGAAAAGCTGGCGCTTGTTCTTGGTGCCAAGGTGATTGTTCATATGTGGGAGAATGAAGGCGCACGCGGGTTCACGACCGGCGTTCGAGATGACAATGCACCTTCAAAATCGCTCTGTAACAAACTTGGCGTGACGGATTCTGATTGGGTTTTCGCACAATGCCTGGACACGGAAATTCTTGGCAGCTCAACGGTTACCAAGTGATCTGATCCTCGCTCGCCGGGCTTTGCGGGAGCCAAGACAATGCCGCGCCACCTTTTAAGGCAAACGCAGCATTGTTGTGTGTGGCCTGCTTATTCGTTTTCTATGCGGTGCAAGAACCGGGTCATTTCACCCGCAATCTCTGAGCCATATTCTTCCAGTGCAAAATGGCCGGTATCGAGAAGATGAAACTGCAGGTTCTTCAGATCTCTTTTATAGGGGTGCGCGCCTTCAGCTGGAAAGATCGGATCGTTCTTCCCCCACATTAACAACGCCGGTGGCTGGTGTTCGCGAAACAATGCCTGCCATTTCGGATATTCTGGAACATTGGTGCCATAGTCCAGAAACAGTTCGAGTTGAACTTCCTGGTTGCCTTTCCGGTCCAGTAAATATTGAACGTGCCAGAAATTATCTGGACTGATGTTATCGGGGTTTTGTGTTCCGTGGGTGAATTGCCATTTGGTGGCATCCAGGGTTAGAAACCCGCGAAGCTTGTTACCGTTTTCAGCAGATGGATCGGCCCAGTAGGCCTTGATCGG
>CAJQND010000071.1 GCA_905479595.1 uncultured Hyphomicrobiales bacterium | reverse complement strand
TGGTACATTGTGTTCAAACACAAGTTTTGGAAACGTTACGAGCTACAACAGAGAGTACTGGAACCCAACTGAATCACGTTCACGTGCTTTGACGAACACCTCTAATCTGCCATCTTTCGGCGCGCATATGACGTATGATGCTCCTGGCGGCAACCAGTTGTTCCTCGGTGCTGAAGTTCAGCAGAACAATATCGACGTGGACGCAACCGGTTGGTATTGGGACGAATTAATTCCTACTGACGCCAATGCTCAATACGGCAACAAGAACAAGTTCGGCTGGGTTGTCAGCGCAGGTGCCAACGTAAACCTCGCAGACATCGCTACCCTGACAGGTTCAATCAGCTATTCTGAAGGTCTTGTTTCACGCATCACTGGTGCGGGCGGCGACATCTGGGGAGTTGAAACAAGGACCCATATTGATGGTGAGCCCGATGTTTTCACAAGGAGAGTAAGACAGGCTAAAGCCTTTGGTGGTTACATTGGTGCATCGTTCGATATGACCGACACCATGAGCTTCAACACCCAGTTTGGTTTTGTCGATCCTAAAGACTCTTCCATGGTTGGTGGCGACATCACCTGGTCACACATGTATACTGGCCATGCCAACATCATGTGGCAGCCTGTTCGCCAGATGCGTCTCGGTTGGGAAATCATGTATTCTCAGAAAACCAACGGCAAGGCATTTGTCAACGGTCTCTCTGATGGCCGTGGTTTGGTCGGAGCCGGTGGTGCTAATTGCTTAACCGGTGCAAACAGAGATTGCCGCAAGCGTAAAGAAGATGCAGTTCGCGCTCAGTTCGGTGCGTGGTTCTTCTTCTAGGCCATACCTAACAATTCAATACAAAGCCGGCCCAATATATCGGGCCGGCTTTTCCATGCCTGGGTTTGGGTATTTCTGATTTTCATGCAAGCATGGAAAAAACGGAACCAAGGCCCCTTCCCCAATGCTTAGAAACCCTTCCTATCGCGGCCCGGAACTTTGCGCGTTAAGTGCCTACGATGCAGTACAACTGCTCAAGCGCAGGGAAATTTCACCTTCAGACCTTCTCAATGCCGCATTTACGCGAATTGCAGCCGTTGAGCCGCATATCAACGCGCTACCGACCCTTTGCGAAGACCGGGCTCGTATGGCTTCCAGCAAAATTGACAGCACATATAGCGACCAGCCTGGTTGGCTTGCAGGGCTTCCAATTTCTATAAAAGATCTAACCCCGGTAAAAGATGTGCGCACAACATGGGGCACCCCTGCGCTGGCAGATTTCATCGCGCCTGAGAGTAGTTTTCTGGTGCAAAACTTAGAAACACGCGGCGGAGTGGTTGTTGGTAAATCCAACACACCGGAAATGGGCGCTGGAGGAAACACATTTAACGCCGTCTTCGGTGCCACATGCAATCCCTGGGATATTCGAATGAATGCAGGCGGTTCATCCGGCGGTGCGGCGGCTTCAATTGCAAGCGGTGAAACCTGGCTTGCACATGGCAGCGACCTTGCCGGTTCCCTTAGAACGCCGGTAGCCTATTGCGGCGTAGTGGGCATGAGACCATCACCAGGCCGGGCGGGTGGTGCCAATCCCAACCATGCCTTCAACGTTGAAGGCGTTGATGGCCCAGTTGCCCGTTCAGTGCTCGATACCGCATTATTTCTCGATGCAATGAGTGGCTTCGATCCCCGCATGCCATTGAGCTTGGAAGCCCCTACTGAATCATTTCAACAGGCAGTCCTCACCGCGATACCACCCACGCGGATCGCCTACTCCCCGGATCTCAACGGTTTTGCCCCGGTCGAGCCGGAAATTGACGCAATACTTCGCACGTGTCTCGAGCGTCTGGAAACCATTGGTACCCGCATCGAACTCGCCTGCCCTGACCTTACCGGACTGTATGACACCTACCGGACGTTACGCGGCGCGTATTGGGCAGCACTGCCAGGGCGCCTTCCACCTGAAGTTCAGGAAGGGTTCAAAGAAACTCTTCGCGATAACGTTGCATTTGGGAAATCCCTCACCCTAGATCAACTCATTGATGCACAACGCAATCGATCCGTTCTGTATTCCAATATGCAGCCATTTCTGGAAAAATTCGACGTGTTTGCAATGCCGGTTGTTGGTACCGAACAAGGCCCGGTGGAGATTGAGTTTCCTCCTGAGGTTAATGGCGAGCGTGTCGACGATTACGTGGACTGGTTACGATTTTCATTTTTATCGACAACCACGTCGTTACCATCCATTTCCGTTCCAGCAGGTTTCACCAAATCAGGAATGCCGGTTGGCATCCAACTCATCGGCCCCTCACGTGGCGAAGCAAAGCTCCTCGCTGTTGCATCATTTATCGAGAAGACATCTGGCGTGGCCAACCTTTTACCAATCGATCCGGTTATCAAGAGCGATTAGACTCCGGCGACCGGTTTGGACAAACGTATTTGTCTCAATCATCCCTATCTCCGGGAAGTTTTCCACACATGCGGTAACCGCAATTGTGCCATATTTTAGAGCAAGGAGCTCGCTTGCATGAATGTTTGGTGGTGTGGCGTTCACTATCCATTTGACACCCGAACCCACCATCTGAATTTTTGCAAGATTTTAGAAGATTTTGCAGCTCCTGCGTCTTATAAGCATCATCAAATGTAAAGAGGTGTTTTTCTAAGAAGGAACCAAGGGCCGTGAACGTGCAACAGAAAACTCAGCCAGATAAATCTGCGGATACCCACGGTATCACCGTGCGATTTGCAGGAGATTCCGGTGATGGTGTTCAGATTTTGGGAGCTGAGTTTTCCAAGTCTTCTGCCCTGAAAGGCCATGACCTTTTCACTTTCCCTGATTTCCCCGCTGAAATCCGAGCACCGGTAGGAACGACATTTGGCGTTTCTGCGTTCCAGATCCAGTTTGGCGGTCCGCAGATACTCACTCCAGGCGACGATATTGACGTGTTGATCGCCTTTAACCCGGCAGCACTAAAAACCAATCTCGGAGACTTGCGGCCAGGTGGCCTTTTGATCGTTGATGATGGCGTATTCAATCAGCGAAACCTAACCAAGGCAGGTTACGATGCCAATCCGCTGGACGATGGATCACTGGACGATTTTCGCCTGCACAAAATCGACGTTACCAAACTCACCAGCGAAGCGGTTTCAGAAACCGGGGTCACTAAAAAACAGGCTAATCAGGCAAAAAACTTCTGGGCCCTTGGCCTGACCTTTTGGATGTTTGAGCGTGAACGCGCGCCGACGCGCAAGTGGCTTGAAACGAAGTTTGCAAAAGTGCCTGAAATTGCCGCTGCCAATGTTGCCGCCCTGAATGCCGGTCATGCATTTGGCGAAACAGTGGAGTTAAGTCGTGATTTTGCTGCACACGTCGCGGCAGGACAGTTCGAAACGGGTAACTACCGCACAATCACCGGCATCGAAGCCATGGCAAATGGCCTTGCAGCAGTGTCATGCTGTTCTGGACTTAAGCTCGTTTATTGCTCCTACCCCATTACTCCGGCATCTGGATTACTTCACGCTTTGGCAAAATTACAGGGCAAAGGGGTCGTAACATTTCAGGCGGAGGACGAAATTGCGGCTGCAGCTGCAGCCGTCGGAGTTTCCTATGGCGGAGCACTTGGGATTTCAGGTTCTTCTGGCCCCGGAATTTCACTTAAGTCAGAGGCAATGAGCCTAGCTGTCGCAACTGAACTCCCCATGGTGTTGATCAATGTTCAGCGCGCTGGGCCTTCTACGGGTATGCCAACGAAGACTGAACAAGCCGACTTGATGCTAGCGCTTTATGGCCGCCACGGGGAAGCACCCTGCCCGGTTATCGCACCCGCGACACCTTCTGAGTGCTTTCAGGCCATGCTTGATGCCGCGCAAATCGCAATCCGGCATATGACACCAGTGATCGTGCTGGCGGACGGCTATATTGCCAATGCTTCAGAACCCTGGCGGATTCCTGATCTGGACGATTTGCCCAAAATTGAAACCCAATTTCATACCGACCCGGAATCATTTCAACCTTTTGCACGCGACGCTGAAAGCCTCGCGCGGCCCTGGGTTAAGCCCGGCACTCCGGAACTGCAGCATCGCATCGGCGGCATCGAAAAAGCCAGCGGCAGCGGCCATATATCCTATGACCCGGAGAACCATCAGGAAATGACCAACCTCAGGGCAGAAAAAATCGCAAGGGTTGCGGAAAGCTTCCCACCTGCGGCGATCGAGCAGGGCAAGGCACCAGGCAAAGTGGCTCTCGTTGGCTGGGGTTCAACATATGGCACTTTGAGCGCGGCAACAGAAGATCTCCTCGACGAAGGATTTGAATGTGCTCACATCCATTTACGCACGCTCGCGCCCCTCCCTCGTGGCCTGGAAGAATTGCTCCGACAGTTTGATCACGTTTTGGTGGCGGAAATGAATTCAGGTCAACTACTCAGAATTCTACGTGCTGAATTTCTCATTCCGGCAACCGGGCTGAACCAGGTCACCGGCCAACCGTTAAAAGTTGAAACAGTTAAAACCGCGATTCGTGCATTGGTGGAGGCATAAAATGAACCATTCATTGACAGCAAAAGACTTCACCTCTGATCAAGAGGTTCGCTGGTGTCCGGGCTGTGGGGACTACGCAATTTTGAAATCAGTTCGGTCTACCCTTGCTGAGATTGGCAAACCGCCCCACGAAGTGGTGATTATCTCTGGCATCGGCTGCGCGGCACGTTTTCCTTACTATGTGTCGAGCTATGGATTTCATACCATCCACGGGCGCGCACCAGCCGTTGCAACCGGTGTCAAACTCGCCAACCCGGACCTTGATGTTTGGGTGGTCGGCGGCGACGGGGATTTTTTGTCGATTGGTGGCAATCAT
>CAJQND010000070.1 GCA_905479595.1 uncultured Hyphomicrobiales bacterium | reverse complement strand
ACACTCTTGAGAAAGCACGCAGCTCGGAATTTTGAGGGAATCTGTGAAGCGCTTGGCAATATATGTGAACTCTATACACCCGCCGAATGCAGAAACTTCTTCAAGGCAGCAGGGTATGAGGCTGAATAAACGCAACACGCTTTATATTGGTTTTTCAACGCTAGCACAAGACGCGATTTCGCCCAATGTGACTGGCTTCAATGGTGCGCGGATGCGGTATGCGCCCACATCTTGCAGAGCCATGTCGTTTTCTGATGCGAGAATCTGGGTGACTGTAAGTCCGCAATAACGGCCCTGACAGGGGCCCATTCCAGCTCGGGTATACGTTTTGGTCTGGTTCGGTCCCGTGCAGCCCAACTTGGCGCAAATTCGAATGTTTGCGGCGGTGACTTCTTCGCAGCGGCAAATAATGGTGTCGTCAGCTGGATTTTGAAATTGTGAGCTTGGCTGGTAAAGCCGATCGAGGAAAGGCCTGATTGCGAGCGCACCTGCGAGTTCGGATCGAACTCCAGCCATGGTTTTTTGCAAGTCGCCAGATTGCCCAAAGCCAAGTGTCATCAAAGCTCTTAGAGCGGCCAGCTGTCCGCGAAAAGTTGCTGCCTTGGCCCCGGCAATCCCAACACCGTCTCCGGCAATGCTGAATTGCGGATTTGAAGTAACACCAAAATCATCCACCACTGGATGAAAACAATGCTGATGCGCATCCCATTGGTGTTCAAGCCGTAAAGCGCGCGAGATTTGTGTGTTGGGAACCACGCCGGCGTGTAACAGAACCGTCTCGCATTCGATGGTCTGTGCGCGCCCGCCGCTGGAAAACCGCACGGCGCTGGCATATTCGTCACCATCAATCGCAAAATCGCGCGCACCGGAGAACCGTTGCACCCCAGCAGCCTTGATTTCTCGCAGCATTGCCAGGCCCTTGGCAATATCACGCCAGTTTGTAAGAGCTTTGGGAAGAAATTTGAGCGCGGCGATGTAATCGCTGAAGCTTTGGGTTTCGACAAGTGCTTTCGGTGGACATCCAGCTTTGATCAACTGCACGGCAATCAGATAAAGCAGCGGCCCGCAACCTGCCAGCACCGCGTTCTCAGGAACCACACCGCTGGACTTCAGCAGTATCTGCGCAGCACCGGCGGTCATTACACCCGGTAGTGTCCATCCGGGCAATGGTGTCGGGCGCTCGAGTGCCCCGGTGGCGATAACAATGTGGCGGCCACGCAATTGATGGGCAATCTGGTCAACAGAAAAGGCGATAGCGCCATCGTTCTCCACGCGCCATATGTTGGCTTGCGCTATGTGTTTTATATTTGGATGGTTGATAGCGTCCGCGAGCTTCCGGCCTTCTGTGTAAGCTTCACCAAGAAGGTTTGCCCGCCCTTTGGGCACAACACGGATAGACCGGTAGATTTGACCGCCGGGAGAAGGGTTCTCATCAAGGATTGCGACACTGGCACCAGCACCTGCGGCAGTGCGCGCCGCAGCCATGCCTGCGGGCCCTGCACCCAAAATGATGATGTCAGCTTCATTCATCTTCTGCCACCTTCGGATCTGACAAAGATGGCAGGCGGTTCACTTGCATATCTTGATAAACAGATGTCATGCAGGCTTGCGTGGTTATGCCGTTAATTTCAACGAGACATTCAAAACAGCTGCCCATCATGCAAAAGGGTGCGCGTTTGGCTCCGGAAACGGGGTTTGACCTGAGCTGCGCTACACCTGCCACCAATAAGGCTGCCGCGAGGTTTTCTCCATCCTTTGCGTGGAATTCGTCGCCATCAAAGTTGAATGTCACATCCTTGCTGGTTTGACCGTCAATCCGTTTAAACATTGAACCGGTCCTCGCTAAAAGGCGTGAGGTCTGGCGCGCCTGCAAGTTGTTCAAGCCAACGCGGTATGAAACGCGCGTGGGCCGCCGCTAAGGTGATGCCACTATGGCAGGTGATCATGTATACGCCCGGCAATGTCTTGGATTGTTGATAAACCGGCAACCCATCCGGCGACATGATGCGCAATGCAGCCCAGCTGCGCACCAGTTTGGCGCGCGCAAGAGCGGGAAATACTTTAATTGCATCGCGGGCGAGCGCCGCTGTCACGTCCAGAGTTTCGCGGTCATCAAGCCCCGCCTCTTCTGAAGACGCACCGATCTGGACACCGCCTTCGTCGACCTGGCGTAAAGTGCCTGAAGGGCGGTTCATCAGTTTTGGCATTTTCTCGGTAATCAGCACCTGGCCGCGTTGTGGCCGAACGGTGGCTTTGAAGCCCAACTTTGGCGCCAGTTCAACGGCACCCAGGCCTGCGCAGAGCACTACTTTTGCGGCTATGTGCTGTGTGCCGTTTTCAACCGCAACCTTATAGCCTTCGCCTTGCGGAGTAACGCCGGTTACCCGGCTTTGCGTCTGCACAACACCTCCCTTGCGGCGAGTTTCGGCCGCCAGTGCCTGTAACAGTTTCAGCGGGTTCACGTGCCCGTCCTCATGGTGAAGAATAGCGCCCACGACGTCGGGGCCAATGTGTGGTTCGTGTTTTTTCAAGGCGTTGTGACCCAAAACCTCAAAAGGGTATTCCCCACCAAGCTGCTTTTTCAAACTCGAATATTCTGCTACCCGTTCTGCAAGTTCTGCCTCGCTGGTGTGGTAATCGTATCCGCCGTCCTGAATGAGAGAAGTGTTGATTCCGCTGTTTGACTTGAGTTCATTTGCGAATTCCGCCCATGAAGTCGCTGAACGCTGGCTCCACTTGGCGTAGGGTGGCATTTTGGCCCCCTTGCCCTGTACCCATACCAGACCAAAGTTGCCACGCGATGCGCGCAACGCGCCATCGCCTTCATCAAAAACGCGTACCCGTTTTCCAAGGTCGAGCAGCCCGTAGGCAATTGAAAGCCCAACTACCCCTCCGCCAATTATTGCATAGTCGCTATCCATGGAAACACCATAGCTCGGGAAGGCCGCATCTGTTAGTGCCTGGATGCAGAGATTTGGCTGGATTGGCAGCGAAGGTTCAACTGTCAACAAGTGGGTGCGACGTGGCGATGAATGAACGGGCCGCGAAATCCCTTCGGACCTTCGAATAATTCCTTAAAATGAAACTCTTGGAAAATAATATCGCAATTGGGGAGTGCTCGTGCCAAGCTTTCTGACTTTAGTTGACTGGCGACATGTGGGGAAAATCTTCTGAAACGGAATCTTTCCACAGACATTGAAATCTCAAGTATTCGATCGGTAGGAGAAACGCAGTGACCGTTCAAAGCGCCACTCCCAAACTATTGGGCCAAAAAGCAATTGTCATTGGCGCTGGAATGGCGGGATTAATGACAGCCGCCGTTTTGTCAGAATTCTTCGCGAACGTGATCATAGTCGAACGAGACGAACTCCCTCACGCGCCAGCTCTTCGCAAAGGCGTTCCACAAGGTGCGCATGTTCACACATTTCTTGGCTATGCCGTTGAAGCCATGGAGAAGTTAATCCCAGGCCTCATGGAACAGCTTTACGCCGCTGGCGCGGTGCGAATTCGTCGAAATCATGATATCTGGTTTCATGATGCTTCGGGGCCAACCCCTATTCGCGATGTCGGCATCCTGACGCCATCGGTAACCCGTCCATTGCTTGAACATGTGACCCGCAAACGGGTTTTGGCTCTGACCAACGTTCACATGAATGAAGCAACACGGTTGTTGAGTTTCGAAGCAGAACCGGGCGGTCGGGTCTCTGGTGTGTTGATCAAAGCAAGTGGAAGCGAAGCCGAAGTGATCTCGGCAGACCTTGTGGTGGATTGCTCAGGACGTGGTAGCCGGATGCCAAGCTGGCTGGAAGATCAAGGGTATGGCACTGTTCCAGCGCAAACCTTGGAAATTGCAATGAGTTATACGTCCGGCCTCTTTCGACCGCCTCCTGAGTTGCGTAACAGTAAGTGGGCATGCCTGATGCTTGCAATCCCGCCATCTCTTCGGGCGGCCTACCTCACGCCAGTTGACGGTGAATTGTGGTTGGCAACCATGTATGCGCGCGCGGGCGACACTGCGCCCCGTGATCATCTGGGTTTTGTTGATTGGGCTCAAGGTCTCGCTCATCCGTGTATCCAT
>CAJQND010000069.1 GCA_905479595.1 uncultured Hyphomicrobiales bacterium | reverse complement strand
CAGACATCTCAATTGAAACCGGCTCGATGGCCGCGTGATCTACAAATCCTGGAATGGGAGAGAGAGAATGTTTGGAAAATTACTTGCTGGCTTCATGGTTGTTCTGATTGTTGTCGTCGCGGTTGTTTTGATTAATACCTTGCGTGTGTCGTCTCTGCAGAAAGATGTCGCATCAATAAAGCCCATTGATATTGATGAGGAGCAGGTCGCCAATCATCTCGCGGAGGCGATCCGCCTTGAGACGGTCTCACAGGGTGCAGGTCTCCCCATAAAAGAAAGTGAATTCAGCAGATTTCATCGTTTCCTTCTGACGAGGTTTCCGCTGGTTCACAAGACGCTCTCACGTGAAGTAATCAACAACTATAGCCTGCTTTACACCTGGGAAGGTAGCGAAAGTGACGGCAAGCCTATCCTGATCGCAGCACACATGGATGTCGTTCCTATAGAAGACGATACACAGGCGAATTGGACTTACCCGCCATTCGAAGGGGTGATCGCGGATGGCTACATATGGGGGCGCGGTGCGATGGATATGAAGTCGTCACTAACTGGTGTTCTCGAGGCAGTTGAATACCTTATCAATGATGGTTTTGCCCCAACTCGGACGATATACCTGGCTTTCGGTCACGATGAAGAAGTCGGTGGGCCAAATGGTGCCGCACAAATTGCGAAGCTTTTGAAAAGCCGCAATGTCCGGCTTGAATTTACGTTGGATGAAGGCCTGGTGATTACTAAAGGTATAGTGCCTGGAGTCGATAAACCGGCGGCACTGATTGGGTTGGCTGAGAAAGGTTTGGCCTCTCTTAGGCTGACTGCGACAGGAAAAGGTGGGCATTCTTCGATGCCACCTCCGCATACTTCGGTTGGCAGAATTGGCCGTGCCGTTGCGCGCATTGAGGACAATCCAATGCCAACTTCACTGGCACTTCCCGCAACGCAGACTTTCGAGTATCTCGCTCCAGAGATGTCATTTCTGAAACGTGCCATCATAGCTAATCGTTGGTTGTTTAACTGGCTCCTTGTTTGCAAACTAGAGGCGACTGCGGCAACCAATGCACTTATACGAACGACGATCACACCAACGATGATCAATGGTGGGGTAAAGGAAAATGTCGTGCCGCAAAAGGCCAGCGCAACACTTAATGTTCGCCTGTTGCCGGGAGACGATCTCGACGGGGCCGTATCTCATATCAAGGATGTTGTGGATGATCCCAAGTTGAAAATTGATCACGGAAGCAAACCGGCCTCTGACGCCTCCAAGGTTTCAGATGAAAAGTCTTCCAGTTTCGCGATGCTTCATAAAACGGTGCTTCAGGTATTTCCAGATGTTGTCGTTGCGCCAGGACTGCTCGCTGGTCGCACAGATAGCCGTTATTATCAGGATATTGCTGAGAACAGCTACAGGTTCTTGCCCATGCGACTTGGCCCAACAGATCTTAAACGCATTCATGGAACCGACGAACGCATCTCGGTGAGCAACTACACTGAAATCATCCGCTTCTATGTGCAGTTGCTGACGAATTCGAAATGATCCTGGCTGGAGCGGTTATTTGGGGGCAGGACACTTGTACCGAGAAGCCTAAAGTGTCATTCGTCTGCGGTATGTCTGACATCACAGCCCAGCAACTCAGTTGAAAACGGGCAACCCACTAGTCTCTGGGAATAAATGCCGTCGAATTTTAAGAGAGTTTACCAAGACGAACCAGCGATTCCCGGGTAAAATCCGACAGAGTGTCATCCCGCGCTCCCATCACCACAATTCGGTCGCCGGATTTAACCAGATCGAACAGTTTCTCACCACATGCGTCACGGTCAGCAAGCGTGAGCGCCTTTCGCCCGCGCATCTTAATGCCACGCACGATATCCTGGCTGGTTACACTTCGGTCTACCGTACCGCCAAAATAGATCGGCTCAGGCATGAGCAAAATATCTTCTTCTTTCAGTCCGAAAGCAAAGCAATCAATGAAGTTATCTTTCATCAATCTCAATGGTCCGAAGCCGTGAGGTTGGAACATGATTAGAAGACGCCCTGGAAATTCATGAAGCGTGGCCAGTGTTGCGCTGATCTTGTCAGGGTTATGGGCGAAATCATCGATAACCGTAATACCATTGGCAGTACCTGCAACCTCAAGCCGCCGCTGTATTCCCTTGAAGCTACCAAGCAAATGACTTGCCATTTCAAGTGGAATACCGCCCGCACACGCTGCTGCGAGGGCCGCAAGAGCATTTTCCACATTGTGCCGCCCTGGTACCAGCAGCTCAACTGGCCATGATGCGCCAGTTGTGCGCTCCGTCACCCGAAAGGTTATACCGTTCGGCGCTGGAGAAATATCAACCGCCAAAAGATTTACTCTTGGGTTTTTCAAACTATACGTAATCGTTTTGCCGGATCCGAGTTCTTCGGCGATTTCTGCAGTTTCAGTGTTATCGAGGTTCAGAATCGCGGTCTCGCTGGCGGCTGCAAAATTTCGAAACAGCGCGCGCAGTTGATCGAGCGGCTGGTGATCAATTGAGATATTGTTCAGGACTGCGATGCGGGGATTAAAGTGCGCGATCGAGCCGTCGCTTTCATCCACTTCGCTTATGACAAAGTCTTTTTCACCCCCAATCGCGCTCGCAAACGGGGTTTCGGGGGCTATGAAGTTATTCATAACGGCACCATTCAGTATAGTCGGCTCATACCCAGCCCGGTGGAATATCCAACCGGCCATCCCCGTAGTTGTAGACTTGCCGCTGGTGCCGCCAACAGCGATGTTGCGCGAAGCGGAGTTAAACAATTGAGAGAGCAGCTGTGCTCGCGTTATCTGAGTGGCGCCGATCGAAATGGCTGCTTCGACATCTGGAACGGTTTGTTCTATTGCTGTCGAGGTGACAAAAATCTGTTTGGCATCTGAAATACCGCTTCCATCCTGTGGGTAAAGTTTGATGCCCTGGGATCGCAGAAAATCAAATTTCGCTGCTGATCGCCCTTGGTCCAGGGAACGATCAGAACCTTCAATGACGAACCCCCTGGAATGCATTATCATCGCCAGAGGCAACATACCACTACCGCCAATACCACAAAAAAAATAGTGTTTTTGTTGGGTCATTGAATCCTAGCTCGAGGTCGCGAAACGGTTCGGAAATGAAGTATTGTTAGCAAAAGTGATTGAACGAGGGGCATTGGAATGACAAACCAAAACTTCAAGATAGGTGTGGTGGCTCCGGGCTCGCGAATTGACCCGGAAATGGCGAAAAAAGTTAGACAAGTAGCGGCTACCTCTTTTCAGGAAAAGATGTTGGATATTTGGTTTCACCCGCAATGCTTCCTCTCTTCAGGACATTTTGCAGGCAATGATACTAACCGCTGTGAGGCATTTGTCGAGGTGGCCAATGACACGAGCTTTGATGCGGTATGGTTCGCGCGCGGCGGATACGGCTCCTGCCGGTTGATTGAGCGTGTTCTCCCAAAACTAACGAAAGAGGCACGCAACAAATATTATCTGGGCTACAGCGACGTGGGGAGTATTCTGGCCGCCCTTTACAATGAACAATTTGCCAAAGTTCTACATGGGCCGATGCCCGCAGACATTAATCGTGACGGTGGAGATAAGGCGATCGAGCGGGTGCTTTCGTATTTCTTAGATCGTGACAGATCATCGCTCAAAGCGACGGCGTCTGTTTCTAAAAAGACTGCAGCCTTTAACATATCAATTCTAAGTCAACTTCTAGGCACACCATTTCAACCAGATCTGTCGGACCACGTTCTGATGCTTGAGGAAGTTTCAGAGTACATTTATAGAATTGACCGGTCCCTGTTCCACATAACCAGCAATCCCGGCATCAGAAATGTCGCCGGGATTATGCTTGGTCGATGCTGCAATATCCCTGAGAACGACCCGGATTTTGGACAGACCGCAGAACAAGTTACTGAGCACTGGTGCGCCGTAGCTGGGATCCCGTATTTAGGCCGTGCGGATATAGGACATGATGCAGACAACAAAATTGTCCCTTTTGGAGCGCACGAGTGTTAATCACCTTTAAGATAGCAGAACCTCGTTAGTGTTTTTGGGATCTGGGCAAGCTTAACCACCATTGGGCTAGTCCGATGTCCGTTTAGGGCACAAAGCGCTCATCAATAAATTTCGTAATATGGCCCGCTTTGACTCTGTGATGAACCTGCAAACAAGATAGATCGTCCAAGAAAGGAGTTTTGCAGATGCCTACTGAAAAAGACTCACCTGAGGTCATCAGATTTTCTCTGCTTTTCAACAAACTTCGAGATTGGATTGACGATAACCCGAAAGGGTTGAGTGAACTCGCTGCAAAGGCTGGTTCGAATTAGTCTGACAGCACCGTCTGACAGAACCAAGTTTCTGCTTCGTAATATTGGCAGAGGCGCAAGCTTCTAGATCGAGAGTATATTCACAAAGCATTTAGCACAGCCATTGCACCGGCCAGATATTCACCTTGCTTGTCAGCACTCATGCGATCCCATGTGCGATAAACATGCCCAAGACGCGGATTGCTGCGCAGCTGATTTTGGTTCCGTATCAGAAAATCCCAATAAAGAGGGTTGAACGGACAGGCATTTTTCCCCGTTTTCTCCGATACGTCATAGTGGCAGTGGGCGCAGTGATTGGACATTTTATTGATGTAGTTTCCACTTGCGGCATAGGGCTTGGAACTCAGCAGACCGCCGTCGGCGAACTGGCTCATCCCGATCACGTTGGGTGCCTCTACCCATTCATAGGCGTCGAAATAGACGGCAAGATACCATTCATGAACCGCGTGCGGATCTATCCCCGCCAGCATAGCAAAGTTACCGGTTACCATCAGCCGTTGGATATGATGTGCGTAGGCCTCGTCTCGGGTCTGACTGATCACAGCAGCCATGCAAGCCATATCCGTGTCTCCTGTCCAATAAAAATCTGGCAGATTGCGGGTTGCTCCGAAAAAATTTGCTTCCGTGTAGCCCGGCATATTGAGCCAGTAAATCCCGCGCATGTATTCCCGCCATCCAATAATCTGCCGGATGTAACCTTCAACCGCATTCAGAGGAGCGTGTCCATCATAGTAGGCGTCTTCTACGCGACGGCAAACCTCAAGCGGACCTAGCAGGCCAACATTGATATATTGCGCCAGCACCGAATGATAAAGGAAGGGTTCACCTTCGAGCATTGCATCCTGATAATCACCGAAGTGTGGCAGGGCGTGGTTCACAAAATGGTCTAGTGCCTCCAGAGCGCCTTCTCGTGTGACGGCACACCAGAATGGTCGCAAGGTGCCGAAGTTACCTCCAAAATTCGACGCGACAAGATCCAATACTTCTTCAGTAACTTCATCGGTTGAATTGCGCAGCGGATGCGGTATGAGAAGATCACCTTTGGCAGGTTTTCGATTTTCTGAATCATAGTTCCATTTGCCGCCTTCGGGTTGGCCCTCCTTCATCAAAAGGCCGGTAATTTTTCGCATTTCCCGATAGAAATACTCCATGCGCAACTGTTTACGTCCCTGCGCCCAGTTTTGGAAATCAGAATGACTGGCTAAAAAACGCGTGTCATCCAAACATTCAACGGCAACACCCAGCTTGCGCGTCCATGATTTGATATCTGACTTAAGTCGAAATTCGCCAGGCTCCGTTACCATAACCTCCGATGCGGAATGACGTTTAATTGCACGCTGTACTTCTCCGACGAGCGAGCCAGAATTGTTGGCGTCATCATAACGGGTATATTCGACACGCCAGCCATGCGCTTGAAGGTCTTGCGCAAAGTGGCGCATTGCAGAAAAAACAAAAGCGATCTTTTTCTTGTGGTGAGGCACATATTTTGCCTCCTGCGCGACCTCTGCCATCAGAACAATATCGCAGTTACGGTCCGCCAGCTGAAGTGAGCGAATATCGCGCGACAACTGGTCTCCCAGGATCAAGATTATCCGAAGACACGGCGCGCCTAAATCCTGATCATTGGTCCGGGTTACCAAGGTATTTCCTTCCCAACATAGTCAATAAAGTGCCCGGTATCCTCGGGTGAAAGTTGTTCAATAACATCTACCAAGTTTCTTGCGGCCTGTTTGGGCGGAATAGTTTCTTGTTTCGGGTAGTTGCGGGTAAATGTTGTCGCCACAGTTCCAGGATGCAATGCGATGCATATCAGCTGCTTGTGAGTGCGCTGCAACTCAACCGACGCTGTTCTGACAACCTGATTCAACGCCGCCTTAGATGCGCGATAAGAATACCAACCACCCAGTCTGTTGTCAGCGATCGATCCAACACGCGCGGAAAGGACTGCGAACACCGTTTTCTGGTTTCGTGCGAATAGCTGTTTGGCGTGTTTTAGAATTAAGGCAGGACCTATGGTGTTCACCGCAAACAAGTTGGCCATTTCGTTGGATGACATTGCTCCGATGGACTTTTCTGGCCCGTCTGAAGTTGACAAAATACCCGTTGCAACGATCACAAGATCATACCTTCCTTCCAAGGCCCCAAGCCTTTCTGAGACATTCGCTTCGTGGGTGATATCAAGTCCATCTTGTCGACGAGAGAGCCGGGTAACTTCAATACTTCTGCTTACCAGTTCGTCGGCCAATGCCTGCCCAATACCCCCGGAAGCCCCAATGACAAGTGCATTTTCTATCATTGGGTTAACTCGCCATATTAAGATAAAAAATTGCAAGATTAAGAAGGGATGCGAACCCAAGCCATGCAGCATATGGAACAAACAACTGGGCGGAGAGGTGATCTTGCCGCCACGCCGTTCGGATGAAGACAAGAACGACCAGCATAAGACATACAATAATACAAAACGCCAAACCGGGCATTTGTGCCCAAAAAAACACCGGTGACCAAAAGAAATTCAGGAAAAGTTGGACCGCCCAGACGCGCTTTAGTGTTGCGCTGTCTCTGCACTGCCAGGTTCGCCATCCAACAAACGCAATCATCAGATAAAGGGCCGTCCACACTGGCCCAAATATCCAGTTGGGCGGATTAAAAAACGGTTTTTGCAAGTTGGCATACCATGGGCCCGGGACAGTGGTTATACCAATTGTTATCCCGCCACCCACAACGAGCAGGATGAAAAAGGCTAATGTAAAAATGTTCTTTTTGAAGTCTGGTTTCTTATTTGGCGAGGGTTCCTGAGCCTGAGTTTCATGCATGTTTACGCGGACCCTTTATCCTGGAGATAATCTTGAAAACGCGAACGTTAAACGGGCGAGTGTGGAGGAAAAGAGAGTAAAAAAATTCCAGCAGCAGCGCCATGCCTGGAATATCCGCGAACCTCGCAAGCCAGCGCCACGCAGGAATGGCACGCCAAACCTCTATAAACCCTTCAGCGCCAGACAAGTAGCGACCATTTGCCAGGCGAACATGAAACCGTGCCATCGCTGCTTGTCGTGTGATTAGAGAACCCTTGAGAGGTTCTTCGGTCGACACGTCGATGAGGTTCAAACGATTGTTTGAATCCATTCTTTTAAAGTGATCAATTTCTGCCACGCAAAGTGGGCATGACCCGTCAAAGTACACAGTAACTGGGTCTGTTTGTGATGAACGCATAGCGTTGAACCCTTTGGTTATTCGAAATCATTCTTCACATTCTCACCAAGGGTTCTTCATGATCAATGACATGACGAACCCAAACACGGTAGAGCCTTCTGAGTTTTGTAAGACGTGTTGATTTCGCAGCCGGCTGTCCGTCTGTGCGTGCCACGCCATGACGGATCAAAATCCTTTGCACCGTTCGGCGCCGCATGTTCAGGATCTGAGCTGTTTTGGTTGTGTTTCGGTCGTTTTTTTCCCAATGCGAAATTATGTGATTCACGCGGGCTAGACCTGGCTTTGTCGGAACTGGTAACGAACGGTCTGTCGGCGATGTCATGGCGTGAAAGATCTCTGCAGGATCGATAGGTTTTGCCAGACAATTCGCTGCGCCGAGTCTTATTGCCTTGGCTGCATACGTTGGATTTATGTATCCGCTGAGCACAATCACAACAACTGAAGGCGAGCGCCTCTTGATTATTCTGAGCACCTGCAGTCCGTCTTCCTTGCCAAGGTGCAGGTCAATGATCGCAAAATCTGGTTCAAAGGCTTCAGTTGCGTCTGCGGCCTGCGCAATATTTGAAGCTGGCCAGGTGTTGAGGCCTAATCGGCCCAAGGCCCTGCACAGAGCGCGAGAATAGGCTTCATCATCATCTACGATAAGTACAGTTTTTCCTGATGTTTTTTTTCTAAAGTTTTCCATACATCGGTAAACGCGCAATGCATCAAATTGGATCTTGTCTTCTGCTTCCAAGATATGTCAGATCCGATCATGAACGTTATAGTTTATCGTCAGTTCCGGGGAGGGAAAACTGTCGATGGGATCTTTAAAAATATCTTGCAAGCAATCTGTAGTAGCCCCCAATTCAAATATATGAAGACTGTCGTTTAACCCGAAAACATTTCACCAGCAGCTCTGCGGAGAGGCTGTGTGGAAACGCGCTCAGCGCTCAGTATTGCAGTTGATCTATGCTTTTTGAGCGTATTGAGGCAGCGCTGGCGTTTTGTGCTTCTCAATCGGTTTTATGGGGGCTTGGCGGTTTCCAGACATA
>CAJQND010000068.1 GCA_905479595.1 uncultured Hyphomicrobiales bacterium | reverse complement strand
CCGTATTTGCGTTCTATTCTGGATTCCACCGGGCTAAACGCCAAACTGTTTGAAATGGGCCGTGAAATCGCTGTGAATGCCACGGAACTGTTTAAAGACTTGCCGCCAGACCATCCGTTCTTTGAGCAATTGAGCTTCATGGACTCAGAAGAAATTCCTGAATATGAAGCTGCACTGGCACGCATTGCAGGCGAAGATTTCACGACCGCCATGCCGGAAGACCAGGACATGTTCCTGCGCCTGCCGATGGGATATATCGAGCCCCGTCACCGTTTTGGTCTCCTTGATGATGACCTGCAGGCCAGCATTCTGGCTGCCCGCATGGAATTTCATGAAAACCTGCCAGCAGACCTGGCCAGTTCCATCGCATTCTATGAGCCCGGCCTCTATAACCCTGCCGCATCCTTGCAGGATAACATTCTGCTTGGGCGTATTTCGTATGGTGTTGCGGAAGGCCCTGAACAGGTTCGCGCGGCGGTGCATGAAGTACTTGATGCGCTGGAATTGCGCGATGAGGTGTTCCAGGTGGGGTTGAATTTCAATATTGGCAATGGCGGCAAACGGTTGAATTTGTCACAACGCCAAAAACTTGGCCTGGCCCGTGCGTTAATCAAGCGGCCAGATTTCCTGGTGGTCAACCGGGCACTGAATGCACTTGATGCCCGCAGTCAAAAAGAAATTCTGGAACGCATACTCGCCCGCTCCAAGGGCAAAGATGGCGAGGCCGGGTTTGGAATTTTCTGGGTCCTGCAATTGCCGGTATTTGCCGCGGAATTCGACCGGGTACTGGTGTTTGATCGGGGTCATTTGGTCGAGGACGGAACCCCGGAAAAGTTAAGTGAGGCAGAGAAACATTACGCCCAGCTCGTCAAGGCTGCATGAGCAGGGTGAATAGAGTACCAATTGGAGGAATTAAAAGTGTCTTCGTTATCTGATGAAGTTGATCTGCTGCGGCGCATACCGCTATTTGCACAGATCGACCCGACAAAACTTAAATTGCTTGCTTTCACCTCAGAACGCATTGTCTTTGAAGATGGTCAGTCCGTTTTCAAGCAGGGCGATGAGGGCGACGCCGCTTATGTGATCATGGAAGGTGAGGCTGATGTTATTGTTGATGCCTCCGCCGGGGAAATTATTCTCGCAACGGTTGGCCGCAATGATTTTGTAGGTGAAATTGCCATTTTGTGTGATGTGCCGCGAACAGCTACCATTCGGGCAAAGTCCCAACTTGAAACCCTGAAGGTGAGCAAGGAACACTTCATCCGTCTCATGGCGGAATTTCCTGAAATGAGCATTGAAGTGATGCGTGAACTGGCGGACCGCCTCGTGAAAACATCGGCTGATTTAGCCAATTCCCGCGAAAAGCTCCGCCAAGCTGGTATTTGAATTTGCTGGCCAGGCCGACAATCCAACGGATGCGGCTTTACTCCGGCATTGTGCTTTTTTCCTTTGCTTTAACGCATTTTCTCAACCACGCTCTGGGCCTTGTTTCCATCGACGCCATGGAAGCGTTTCGCACCATGCGCATTGCGGTAACCCGTTCCACTCTCGGCACGACGATCTTGTGCGCGGCACTGGTGGTGCATGTGGGTCTGGCTTTTTACAAAATTGCACAACGCCGCAGCTTGCAGATGAGCGGCTGGGAAATGGTGCAATTGTTTTTTGGCCTGGCGATCCCGTTCCTGCTTTTCCGCCACATTATCGGCACCCGCATTGGTCATGAGCTATACGGCGTCGATGACAACTATGCCTATGCGTTGTGGGTGATGTGGCCAGGTGATGCCTGGCGCCAGGCAGCGCTTATGTTGTTGGTATGGACCCATGGCTGCATTGGCTTGCATTTCTGGTTGCGGCTCAAGCCGTGGTATGCGCGCTGGCAGGGTCTGTTTCTCGGCCTGGCGGTGTTGGTGCCAGCCCTTGCCTATGCGGGATTTTCAGTGGCTGGGCGTGATGTGCGCCACACAGTGGAATTCATAAACCCGTTTACCGCAGAACAACTGGTATCGATCCGCGCCACCATGGATTGGGCGTTCTGGGGGGCGGTAGGGGTTGTTGGCGCACTTGTGGTTTTCCGTATTATCCGCGCCATAATTGCCCGGGTGCGGCCGCGCATTAAGGTGTCTTATGCGGATGGCGCTGAGGTGATTACCGGCACCGGGCCAAGTTTGCTGGAGATCAGTCGTATCTGGCACATCCCCCATGCCAGCGTGTGTGGCGGGCGGGCGCGCTGTTCTACCTGCCGCGTGCGGGTGCTGGAAGGAATTGATGATCTCGAGCCGCCGAGCGAGATGGAAAAAACCGTGCTTGCGCGGGTAGGTGCAGGTGAGGCAGTGCGCCTTGCCTGCCAGGTGCACCCGTCGAGTGATCTGAAGATTGCGACCTTGCTGCCCGCCCAGCGCGTGCGTCCCACCGATGCAGTCAACCATGATGAATACACTTGGGGCGTCGAGCAAACGGTGACGGTCATGTTTGCCGATTTGCGTGGATTTACCGCCATGTCGGAGGCCCGTTTGCCATATGACGTGGTGTTTCTGCTCAACCAGTATCTTGGTCAGATGAGTGCAGCGATTGAAGATTCCGGTGGATATGTGGACAAGTTTATCGGCGATGGGATTATGGCGCTGTTTGGCATGGGCCAGCCATCAGATGAAGGTGCACGTGATGCTGTGCGCGGCGCGCGCGCCATGGGCGGGGTGCTTGATGCGCTCAACCGCACCTTGGCCAGCGATTTGCCCAAGCCGCTGGAAATCGGCATTGGCCTGCATACAGGCCCTGCGATCCTGGGCCGGGTTGGTATTTCAGACCGGCGCGGCGCTTCGCAACGCATCACCGCTCTGGGCGATACGGTGAACACGGCAAGCAGGCTTGAAGCCTCGTGCAAGGATCTTGAAGCGCAACTGGTTATTTCTTCGGCCACCATGCTTGAAGCCGGTATGGCTTTGAAAAGAAAGGATCAGGCGAGCATCAACGTGAAAGGCAAAAAGGCAAAAATTAAAGTCGCCAAGTTTGCCCGCGCGCTTTCAGCGCCCGCTCCCGATTAATGCGCTGGCCCAGCCTTGGGCCGCCCCAGAGAATGGTAGTGGAACGGGGTTCCTGCCATTTCCTCAAGAGTGAAAATATTGCGTAAATCAACCATAACCGGCGCTTGCATGTTCTGCGCCAGCCTGGCGAGATCAAGGCCGCGATAGACATTCCATTCGGTCAGGATAATCACTGCATCAGCATCCTGCGCAGCGTCGTATGGGTTTTCGCACCATGTTACCTCAGGCAATGCATCGTTTGCCGCTGCCATGGCAACTGGATCATGGGCACGGATGTTTGCGCCTTCTGCCTGCAATGCCGGGATAATAGACAGTGCAGGAGCTTCGCGGATGTCGTCGGTATTTGGTTTGAAACTGATGCCCAGTACCGCGACTTTCAAACCTTTCACCTCGCCCCCGAGGCAGGTGCGGATCTTGTCGATCATGAGCTGTTTTCGCTCTTCGTTCACCGCAATTGTGGCTTCGATAATCTGCATTACCGACCCTGCCTCGCGGCCAATTGCGGCCAGAGCCCGGGTGTCTTTAGGAAAACAGGAACCACCGTAAGCTGGCCCGGTGTGCAGGTATTTGGGGCCAATGCGCCCGTCGCGACCCAAGGCATCGGCAACTTCAGTAATGTTTGCACCAACCGTTTCGCACAGGTCAGAAAGTTCGTTGATGAAACTGATGCGGGTGGCAAGAAAGGCGTTGGTTGCGTATTTGATCAATTCAGCGGTTTCGAAACTGGTGAAAATAACTGGCGCGTCGCGCAATGAAAGGGGCCGGTAAAGCTGGCCCATGCCATTTCGCGCCCTCTCATCCTCAACCCCGATGATCACCCGGTCCGGGCGCATGAAGTCTTCAATTGCCGAACCTTCACGCAAAAACTCCGGATTAGCCGCCATGGCAAAATCGGCTGCGGGGTTGGTTTCTTTGATCATTGCAGCAAGCCGTCGCGCCGTGCCGACGGGTACGGTAGATTTGGTTACCACGACGGTGAAGCCGTCAATCGCCTGGGCAATGTCTTTTACCGCCTGGTCCACATATCCCATTTCCACTGCGCCATTATCACGTCGCCCCGGTGTGCCGACGGCAATGAACACAACGTCTGCTTCTGCGACGGTGGTTTTCAGATCAGTGGTGAACGACAAGCGCCCCTGCGCCATGTTGGTGGCCACCAGTTGATCAAGACCGGGCTCGTATATCGGGATATCCCCGGCGCGAAGCCTCGCAACCTTGTTGCCATCCAGGTCAACGCACGTGACGGAGAACCCGAACTCTGAAAAACATGCGCCTGATACAAGGCCCACATAACCACTGCCGATCATGGCAATTTTCATGCCTAATTCCTTTCATCCCAGCTGGAACGTGCGGACAAGACCAAACGCCAATGGGTTCGTCAACAGGGCATGTTTACCGTGGGTGTGAATATTCCAAACAACGTGTGGTGATTTATTATCATTCTGCGCAACAATAGGCTAAACTTAAGGGGGCCTGGCGCGTTGCGGGCAAAAGGGACAGGGAAATGGCACAAGAGCAGTTTTTTGTGAAGTTTTGGGGGGTTCGTGGCAGCCTTCCAACGCCTGGGCCTGATACGATTGAATTTGGCGGCAATACGCCTTGTATTGAAATCAGGTGTGGCAAGCGCATTCTGGTCTTCGATGCAGGTTCCGGCATTCGTCCGTTGGGCAATCAGCTGGCGGCTGAGAACGTTCACAGTCTTGATATGTTTTTCACCCATTGCCACTACGATCACATTGGCGGGTTGCCATTTTTTGCACCGTTTTACCGCGCCGATACCCAAGTGCGTGTCTGGGCTGGGCATTCCAGTGGGGAATGGCCGGCACAGGCGATGTTTGAAGCTTTTATGAAGCCACCCTTTTTCCCGGTGCCGCCGAAGATTTTCCATGCGCATTTGGGTTACAAGGATTTCAAACCCAAAACCACGCTTGATCTTGGTGATGGCATTTTCATCAAAACGGCTGCTTTAAACCATCCTGGCGGTGCGGTTGGCTACCGGGTGGAATATGAAGGCAAGTCAATCTGCTATGTCACCGATACCGAACACGTACCCGGTTATCCTGACGAGGCCATTCTGGAGCTTATTGAAAACGCTGATGTGATGATTTACGACGCTACATTCAGCGACGACAACTTTGCCCAATATGCCGGGTTTGGGCATTCGACCTGGCAGGAAGGCGCACGGCTTTGTGAAGCGGCAAATGTGAAAAAATACGTTATTTTCCATCATATGCCTGCCATGAGTGACGCCAACTTGCGTACGCTTGAAGTGGCGGCAAAACAACTCTTTGCAGGATCCAGTGTGGCGCGGGAAGGAACCCTTATCGCGCCGTAAACGTGGGACCTAACCCCGAAAACCGGAGCGACCATGACCGCCTTACAGGAAATTCCAAGCACTGGCCAAAAGCTGAAAGCGGTATTGGCCAATGCGGTGCCGCGACAGGCGCGCACTCAGTTACCAAAGCGCATTACCCGCACCATTGAGAACCAGGACCAGGCAAGTGAAGTGCTGGCACGGGTTATCCAGCTCACAGTGGTCTCCACCATGACCATACTCTATCTGATCTCACCAAAAACCGATGCGGGAACGGCATTCTCGCCGGTGCCATATGCCCTGGCAGTGTACTTCGTATTGAACATAATCGGGTTGTATTGGGCGCTAAACCGTGGACTTCCCAATTGGGCGGTTTATGGATCGATTGTTTTCGATATGAGTTTGTTGATGGTTCTGATCTGGAGTTTTCACGTCCAGTATCAGCAACCGCCATCGTTTTATCTCAAGGCACCAACGGTACTTTACATTTTTATTTTTATTGCCATCAGGGCGCTGAGATTTGAGTCTCGCTTTGTGCTCGCGGCGGGTATCACCGCTGCCCTTGGATGGATAGCCATGGTGGTTTACGTGATTACGGTCGATCCGGAGAACACCATGATCACCCGTAATTATGTGGAATACCTCACGTCAAATTCGGTGTTGATCGGGGCGGAGCTCGATAAGATAATTTCCATTATTCTGGTGACCGGCATTCTCACCCTGGCATTGAAACGCGCCCATGCACTGCTTGTTACGGCAACGAGTGAACAGGAGGCGGCAAGGGATTTATCACGGTTTTTTGACCAATCTGTCGCCTTGCGCATTACAGGTTCAGATGATGCCATTGCAGCCGGTGAGGGGACAACCCGCGAAGCGGCGATCATGAATATCGACATCCGTGGTTTCACCCCGATGGCGGCAGATATGCGCGCCGGTGATGTGATAAAGGTTCTGGCGGCGTACCAAAAACAGATTGTGCCAATCATTCAAGTCCATGGCGGTACTATCGATAAATTTCTCGGCGACGGAATCATGGCAACCTTCGGCGCATTGGTGCCGAGTGAAACCTATGCAGCTGATGCCTTGCGCGCCATGGACGCAATCATGGCCGATATAGACACCTGGGACACCATTGGCCCACTGAAAAATTTCACTCCGGAGATGATCAATGCGGCAGTTGCATCAGGTCCGATTGCCGTTGGGGCGGTGGGGGATGCGAACCGCCTGGAATATACGGTTATCGGTGCGGCGGTAAACCTTTCAGCGAAGCTTGAAAAACACAACAAGGTGGCCGCCTGCCGGGCACTGACAACCAGTGAAACATTGCGTATTGCCACAGATCAGGGATATGAGCCGCCGCACCCGCCGGAACTCCAGCGCAGCGCAATTGATGGTACTCCAGGCGAAAGCGAGCTGGCTATTTTGCACAGATGAACGAATTAACCCAACGTGCACCCCGGTGATGTGCGCTAAGTGCGCTGAGTTCATCAAGAAACTGCCAGACATCATCATCGTGGACCAGATGATGGGTAAGGATACCGATCGGATCCCCGGCAGGACCCCGGGTTAAAATGTGCATCGCCAGTTCTGCCACCAATTCATCGTGCGGCCTGCACCCGCGCGTGCCGCGCCAGTCGATGACGTCGAGGTGAGTGTTGGCCACGGTAAGGCCTGCCGGGACGGGGGAAGTGAAACTGTTTCCAAAAGCTGAAAGGCCGGTAAAGCCCAACGCTGGCAAGATTGCCGCAAGCGCTTTGTCCATGCGGTTCCAGGGGGGCACCAATACCGGCAAAGCGCGTGCGCCGAGCAGGGTTTCCAGCTGGCGTTTGGCACCTGCAAGTTCTGCGCAAACGACATCCAGTGGCCGGTGGTTTCCCAGCTCTGCAGACTTTTCACCT
>CAJQND010000067.1 GCA_905479595.1 uncultured Hyphomicrobiales bacterium | reverse complement strand
GATACAATTTCTTGCCTCACCTCAAGGGCGAAGAAGAAAAAGGTCCGCGCAAGGAATTCTTCTACTTCAGTGACGGCGGCGAAATGGTTGGCCTGCGCTACAATAACTGGAAGCTGGTTTTTGCGGAACAACGCGCAAAATTCTTTGATGTGTGGTCAGAACCGTTTGTAAAACTACGCATTCCAAAACTGTTTAATTTGCGCACTGATCCGTTTGAACGGGCTGATACAGATGCAAACAACTACCGGCGGTGGTGGATTAAACGGGTATTTGTTCTGGTTCCTTCACAGGTAATTACCCAGAAATTTGTCAGTACGTTCAAAGAGTTTCCACCACGTCAGAAACCGGCAAAGTTTAACGTTGATGATGCGCTTGCATCAATGAAAAACGCGAATACAGGAAACTGATTTCAAGGCATGAAATGTGTGGCGGTCAGGTCCCATAACCGGGGCCTGACCTCACGTCATAAGTGTGATTTGAAAAATTGGACAAAAAGCAATGAAACGAAAAAGTATTCAAAAATTTGGCGTGTGCATTTTCGGCGCCAGCTTTCTTGCCCTTTCGTCTCCAGGTGTTGCAGATGATGATTTGGCGGCAAAATCAGCCAATCCGATAGCTAGCATGATTAGCGTTCCCTTCGAATTCAGTTACGATTTCGGAGCGAAAAATGGTTCGGCAGCCATAATCAATGTTCAGCCGGTGGTGCCCGTGACTATTGGAGAGTGGAACTTTATCTCTCGTCCAATCATACCGATGGCAAGTGTTAATGGGTTTATTCCCGGGCTTCCTGGAAATCCCTCTGATCCAGGAGACTTCAATACTTCCAATGGCGAATTTACCGGGTTTGGCGACATTAACTATTCATTGTTTGTATCGCCCGTTCAATCGGGAAGCATTATCTGGGGTATAGGGCCGTCCATTTCCCTGCCGACAGCAACCTTTGAAGAACTTGGCACTGGCAAGTGGAGCGCTGGGCCTACCCTGGTCGCTCTCACCCAACCCAAGCCATGGACGATTGGTATTCTGGCCCGCCAGATCTGGTCGTTTGCGGGCGAAAAAGACCGTAGTTCGGTCAGTCAAATGGTATTGCAGCCATTTGTGAATTATGCGCTCAGTGAAGGGTGGTATCTCAGCACGTCCCCGGTCGTTGTTTCCAACTGGAAAGCGAAAAGCAAAAACCGGTGGACCGTGCCACTCGGCGGTGGTGTTGGCCGTGTGTTCAAACTGGGCAGCCAGCCGGTGAACCTGCGGGCGGAAGCATACGGCAATGTTGTGAAACCCGATGGTGCGCCAGACTGGCAGATGAAATTTACATTTCAATTTTTGTTCCCCCGGGGGTAAAATGTCGCTCTGGGAATCAGAGCAGAGATTTAACTGTGAAAATGTACTCGCGCAGGCAAGACAGAAAGATTTTGCCCGGGCCAGCGCGCACGGCGGCTTCAAAACTGCTTGCGGGTGCGACATTGGTCTTGCTCTCTGCGGGTGCAAGTGCTGGAGAGTTGGCACTGCTCAAAGAAAAAATCCTGCAATTGGAGCAACGTGTTTTCGAACTTGACGTTGCCCGGTCAACCCCGAAGCCCAGAGAAACCGGAGCGGTGGTGTTATCGCGTGGCCAGGGTTCGCTGGCTGAATGGCATGTTGGCAATGGCAGCGACGAACATTTTCCCAAAGACAGCGGTTTCACTTTCACCGTGTTGCCAACTGCAGGCCAGCAAAGTCCAGCGTTGGAGGTTGCAGCGCAAGGCTATGTCAAAGCAGATTTTTTCTCAGATTTCGATCAAACCAATCTAGGCACAACGTTCACCCATGGGGTGGGCAATGATGCCCGATATCAGCAAGATCGGGGGTTTAGTACGACGGCAGGTCAGACCCGGTTGCGGCTGCGCGCCTCGCGGAAAACACCGGTTGGGCGCGCGCGCATGGTTATTGAAAGTGATTTTTTCTCTTCGTGTTCAGGCGACAAATGTTACAGGCTCCGCCATGCTTGGGGCGCTTGGGACATAACACCTGAATGGACGATCGGGCTGGGCCAGTTCTGGAGAGTAGGATATGACCAGATCAGCGGCATTAGAATGATCGACTTTGGGGGCGCTGCGGGAGAACCTGAAAATTCCCGTGTTGCCCAAATTCGCCTGAACTATGTTTCTGGCGCGGTCAATCTTGCATTCGGCCTGCAGGCTCCGAATACATCAACATCAATTAACACAAATGCGGCTGGGATCGGGGCGGGCACAGACGGCGATTTTGGTAACACACCATATAAAGACACACCCAATTTACCCAGATTGGGTGGGCATCTTGTGTATGAAATTTCGCCGGTGCGGCGCATCTTTATTGGCGGTGAAATCCAGCAACACAACATGGATATGAACGCCAGTGGAGAAGAAGGTCCGATACCGCTATCGAGTGACAGCACAATCGGTTGGATCGCGTCGATTGGGACAAAATTTGCGCTGAACGATTGGGTCACGTTAACCGGACGGGTTGTTTATTCCGATGGCATGAATGCGCTCATTGCCTCAGCAGGGGCATCCACAACCGTAAACGACACCGGGACCGGGATCCGCCGCAATACCGGGTGGGGTGGCTTTGCCGGAGTTGGTATCGCCCTGAGCGATCGTGTTGCATTTAACACCCAATGGGGGTTTGCTGATCCGTCTGACAAGGCCATGCGCGGTAATGGCATTTCCTGGTCTCATATTCACACCCTGCATAGCAACATATTGTGGCGGCCTGTGACTGCGATGCGTCTTGGGTATGAATTCATGTGGTCACAAAAAACAAACGGCAAAAATTTTCTGGCATCCAGCTCTGGTGCGGGTCGCAAACGCAATGAGCGCGCACTGCGCGGACAGTTCGGTGCCTGGTTCTTTTTTTAGATCCGCAACGTATGGGGCAAAGCGCAGATTTAGGAAAAATGCGATATTTCAATTTGGTATGTTTGAATTTCCAAAATTTGGCTATTTTTAATGGCCAAATTATCCTTCATTGTCACGTCTGAAGCCTTTTGAA
>CAJQND010000066.1 GCA_905479595.1 uncultured Hyphomicrobiales bacterium | reverse complement strand
ATAAGACGAACCCCACAGCAGAGCCAGCGTCAACAGCCAGGCGATTTCAACCGCGAAACTGGATTGCTTCTCATCAGCCATTATCATGCAATGCCGCGCTGTCGGCGGGTGTTTCGCCACGTTCGGTCATGGTGTAGTCGCGCAGGACATTCGCCACCCGAATGCGGTAATCGGCGAACACTTCTGCCCTGCCCTTGGCCTGTGCTGCGCGGTGGGATGGCAGATTACGCCATTCAGCCAAAGCGGCCTCATCGCGGAAAAAAGAAACCGACAGTATCTTTTTTGGGTCGGTCAGGCTTTGAAACCGTTCAACGGATATGAACCCGTCGATCTGCTCAAGTTCTTCACGCAGGCTGGCTGCTATATCCAGATAGTTCTGCTTGTGTTGTGGATGCGGCTTAACTTCAAAGATTACAACAATCATGGTGTCACCAGAGGTCCATGGGGCGCTGAGGCCAGGGTTAAAAAGGTACGGTCTTCGCGCAGGAGAAATTTTTCGCGTTGTGCAAATTCGTAGTTTTCTTTTCCCAAAGGATCAACACGCAAACGATTTCTATACGCTTCATACTCGGCAAGGCTTGCAACATTGTAGACGCCATACGCAAGCGTTGATGAGCCTTCATGCGGTGCAAAGTACCCCACAAGATCTGCACCACAGCGCGGGATCGCTTCGCCCCAGTTTTTCGCATATTGAACAAATGCATCACGTTTCGCCGGGTCAATGTGATAGCGGATAAAGCAGGTAATCATTTTTCATCTCCAATGTTGTTGAATTGGTTTTCGCACATTGCGCCGCCAGAATAGTTCGGTTAACGTCGAACTATGAAAGAAGGTCCAGATATTGCCCTGCTTGGCTCGTTAATCGGCGATCCGGCGCGGGCCAACATGCTCACCGCACTGATGAGCGGAAAAGCGCTGACCGCCAGCGAGCTTGCCGCTGAAGCAGGCGTCACATTACAAACCGCGAGTTCACATCTCAAAAAACTTGAGACTAGCGAATTGCTGCGCCAACGCAAACAAGGTCGCCATCGATATTTCTCCCTTGCGGATGATGACGTGGGCGCTGTTCTTGAAGCCTTGATGGGATTGGCAGCAAAGCGCGGACTTGTGCGCACACGCACCGGGCCGAAAGACCCGGCCTTACGCAAAGCGAGAGTATGTTACAACCACCTTGCAGGAGAGTTAGGCGTCCAGATGTTTGACAGCCTTCAGGCACGAAACCTCGTTTCAGGGGACGCAGACCATGTCGCCCTCACCCGTGCCGGAGAAAATTTTGCAGTTGAGTTCGGCATTGAACTTGAAAATCTAAAGAAATCCCGCCGTCCCGTGTGCAAACCATGCCTCGACTGGAGCGCCCGCCGCAACCATCTGGCAGGCTCGCTGGGCACAGCCATGCTTTCGCGCATCCACGACCTAGGGTGGGCAAAGCGCCTGGATGATTCGCGGATTGTGGCATTTAGCCAGGCTGGAGAGGCCGCTTTTCTCAAAGCGTTTCCGATTTAAAACCAACCACCAAAAGCGTTGACACTACACAATACATCAACTATTCATGATATATGGATAAGAAACAAACACTGTCGGCTTTCGCTGCGCTTAGCCAGGAAACCCGGCTCGATGTGTTCCGGCTGCTGGTGCGGGCAGGTGAACATGGTATGGCATCTGGCGAAATAGGCGAAGAACTGGATGTGCGCCAAAACACCATGTCCGCCAATCTTACAGTGCTGCTGAATGCCGGGCTGGTGCGAAATTCCCGCGAGGGACGCAGTATCCGTTATTTTGCTGATTTCGACGGGATGCGCGGCCTGTTGGCTTTTCTTATGGAAGATTGCTGTGGCGGAAGCCCCGAAACATGCCAGCCGGTGATTGCTGAAATCGCCTGCGCCTGTTGAATACACCCACATGTCTGAAGTTCCAAAAAATGTTCTCTTTCTGTGTACCGGAAATTCGGCGCGTTCCATTCTTGCTGAGGCGATTTTGAACCGGTTGGGAAACGGCGAATTCGCTGCCTATTCGGCTGGCTCGCAGCCCACCGGAAAGCCAAACCCCGGGGCAATTGAATTGCTGGAAGATCATGGCTATGACACGGCCTTTGCGCGGTCGAAAAACTGGGATGAATTCGCGGCATCAAGTGCGCCAGAGATGGATTTCGTCTTTACCGTATGCAGCAATGCAGCAGGCGAAACCTGCCCAGTGTGGCCAGGCCGCCCGCACACCGACGACTGGAGCATTGACGATCCGGCAACCGCAATCGGCACCCGCGCGGAAATACGCCTGGCATTTGAAACCGCTTATGACGCCTTACAGCTAAAAATATCCACATTCCTTACCCAGCAAAGAGAACCGGAGAAAGCCCGATAAAATGTCCATTTTCGAACGTTATCTGACCCTGTGGGTCGCCATGTGCATCATTGTCGGCATTATTCTCGGGCACTTTCTGGCGCCAATGTTTCAGGCGATAGGCGCTGCTGAAATTGCCAAGGTCAACTTGCCCGTTGCAGCACTCATATGGTTGATGATCATTCCCATGCTGTTGCGGATCGATTTTGCAGCCCTTGCCGGAGTGAAAGAGCACTGGCGCGGCATCTCCGGTCACATTGTTCGTCAACTGGGCGGTGAAGCCATTTTCCATGGCCCTGCTCGGCTGGATTTTCATCGGTTGGTTATTTCGTCCCTATCTGCCAGCGGATCAGATCAACAGCTATATTGCCGGGCTTATTCTGTTGGCTGCTGCCCCGTGCACAGCAATGGTTTTCGTATGGAGCAACCTTTCCGATGGTGAACCCCATTTCACTCTCAGCCAGGTGGCATTGAACGACGTTATTATGATTGTCGCCTTCGCACCGATTGTCGGGTTGCTGCTCGGTCTTTCTGCAATTACCGTTCCCTGGGAAACCCTGCTGTTGTCCGTGGTTTTGTATATCGCAGTGCCAGTGGCCATTGCGCAGTTCCTCCGCGGGCGAATTTTGGCACACGGCGGTGAGGCGGCCTTGCAGGCGGTATTGAAAAAACTGCAGCCAGTTTCTCTTGTCGCGTTGCTGGTGACCCTCGTTTTATTGTTTGGATTTCAAGGCGAACAAATCCTGCGTCAGCCAATGATCATCGCCATGCTCGCGGTACCGATCCTTATTCAGGTCTATTTCAATTCAGGTCTGGCCTATTTCCTCAACCGTGCAGTGGGGGAAACCCATAATGTCGCCGCCCCGTCCGCGCTTATTGGTGCAAGCAACTTCTTCGAGCTCGCAGTTGCCGCTGCAATCAGCCTATTCGGATTTGAATCCGGTGCTGCACTGGCGACAGTCGTTGGTGTTTTGATCGAAGTGCCGGTGATGTTGTCGGTGGTGAAAATCGTCAACGCATCGCGCGGGTGGTATGATGCAGGCACGGCTGTGAAAAACCGGGCAGCTTTGGTTAAAAAACCTGATGGATGATGTTTGACCCCTCATCCAAAAGCTGGCGCCCGGTTCGCCAGACCTCTTTGCCGCCCTGCCATTGTTTCTTCAGGTTCTCGCGCCATGGCGGGTTGATGTCGGAATTTTCGAAATAGCGGCGGTAGAATTTCTCTGCTGTCGAGCGGCGTTCACGCTCGGGAACCTTGACTTTTTCGTCGGTAAAAAAGTCCACAGTGACAGGTTCATGGAACATCCATTTTGAAGATACTGCGGCGACGCGCTTCTGGCCTTGCATAAAAATCGGCACACACATGGATGCGCACAGATGGTTTGGCCCCACATAGGTCACCACCTGGTGGGTCTTTTTCATCTGGTCGATTACCTCGATCACCTTACCGCCTTCATTCAGGGAGCCGCCGGGCGAGTTGAGATCAAGAACGATCACTTTTGTCCGGTCTTTCCATTTGCAGAACGCTTCATAAATGCGCCGCGCCATGGGTATTTCAATGCTGCTCTGCCAGGAAAACACAACTGTTTCAGGCTGCGTTTCGCTTTGGCTGACGGTGAGCCGGCCCTTATCTTCGTATAGCTTTTCATTGAACTGCCGCACGAGAAAGAAAATGAGTACGCACATGGCCACCATTGCCAGATGGTTCAACTTGATGGGCATGAATTAAAAACTCGCCTTCACAATCTCGCCAAAAACCGGGCGTTTGCCGAGGCGCTTGTACCAGGCTTGCACATGGTCCGCACCATCCAGATCAAATCCGATCCATAACCAGCGGTTCAGCGCAATTGCAGCGGGCATATCTGCAAGAGTGAAGTGATCTCCCGCCAGATAAGGGCGGTCTTCGAGGGTTTCATTGAGAATACGAATATTGCGCCGCGCTTCGGTAATTGTGGCCTCAAACTCCTTGCCGTGCGCCGCTGCAATATCATGCATGTCGCGGGCCTTGAAAAACATTGGCCGCATGGATGGCCACAAAGTAGCGATCTGCCAATCCATCCATTTTTCCACTTCAGCTGCGTGGGCCGGGTCTTCGGGGAAGGCGCCGAGGCGTTCGACGCAGCTGGCG